>DASXYQ010000133.1:0-5464 GCA_036502445.1 Roseiarcus sp.
GATCCAGAAGACCGGCGTCGATCTCGACGACAAAGGCCCGTTCGACGCGACGACCCTGGTTTCGCTGATCAAGGATCATCCCTCGTGGTGTGATGCGCCGGGCAAGCCCGATCCCGACTGCCGGCTGACCCTGGCGCGCGCGCTCGACGAGGGTCTCGCGCAGCTCGTCAAACGCGATGGCGCCGACACGAGCAAGTGGGCCTGGGGAAACGAACATGTCGTGCTCTTGCGGCACAAGGTTTACAGCCACATTCCGCTGCTCGATCGGATCTCCGACCTCTCGATGCCCTCGAGCGGCGACTTCTACACGCTCGATCGCGGCGGCGGGTTTAACAACGCTCCCCCGGATATGCCGTTCGCGCGCACCCAGGGCGGCGGCTTTCGCGGGCTCTATGATCTCGCCGATCCCGACAAGTCGCGCTTCATGATCACGACCGGCCAGTCCGGCCACATCTTCTCCCCGCATTATCGGGATCTGATGCCGCTGTGGATCGACGTGAAGTCGATTCCGTTGGCCGGGACCGAGGCGGAACTTCAGAAGGCGGGCGCGAAGGAGCTGACATTCACGCCGAAGTGAAGGGCGCCAGCATGTCATTCCAGCGAGACCGCGGGAATCCAGCTCCGGGACAACGACGACGTGACGGGCGTGGCTGGGACATTGCGGAACGCGGCGCGAAGCGAGAAGGCCGGATAGGGTGGTGGTATTCCGAATGCTCGCATTCCCCGGAGATGATCCATGACAATGAAAGCCTGGCGGCTCGACAGTCTCGGCGGCGAACTGCGGTTCGAGAACGTGCCGATGCCGCAGCTGCGTCCCGGCAGCGTTCTGGTTCGCGTGGAGGCGTCCACCCTGATGTCGTATCTCAAGCCCTACGTGGAAGGGCGTCTGCCGTCCTATCATGTCCCGGACGGCGGATTTACGCCCGGCGGCAATTGCGTCGGCGTCATCGAGGCGGTCGGGAAGGACGTCTGGCGATTGTCGCCGGGAAGACGCGTGGTCGTCGCTTCGCTGTTCCGTTCATCCGAGAATGTCCCAGAGGCCGCACAAATCCTTATCGGCATCACCTCGCTGGGCGCCGAGAGCGAGAAGGTGCAAGCCGATTGGCCGGACGGAACGCTCGCCGAATACGTCCTCGTTCCAGCTTCGACGGTTGCGCTGGCGGACGGCCTCGAGCACATCGATTCGGCGCAGCTCTCCGCACTGAGCCGTTTCGTCATTCCTTATGGCGGGCTCGTCCGCGGCCGGTTGGCGGCTGGCGAGACCCTCGTTGTGAACGGCGCGACTGGCGCCTATGGCGGCGCGGCGGTTCTGTTGGCGTTGGCGATGGGCGCTGGTCGCGTGATCGCCGCCGGGCGCAACGCCGAAAAACTGCATAGGCTCGCACGAGTGGCGGGCGAGGCGGTCGTACCGGTCGCCCTCACGGGCGACCAGCCCAGCGATGCGGCTGCGTTGCGGGAGGCGGCCGGAGGCGGCGCGGAAATCGCCTTCGACATGGTCGGCGGGGCGAAGGATTCGACTTCCACCCTTGCGGCGCTGAATTCGCTTCGGCGCGGCGGCCGGTTGGTCCTGATGGGAAGCATGACTGTCGACCTGCCGATCTCGTACATGCAGCTGATGATCAACAACCTCGAGATCATCGGGAACTTCATGCACCCGGCAGACGCCTACCGAAGCGTGCTCGCGATGGTGCGCGGCGGCCGCCTCGATGTGACAGCGATCAAGCCCAACATCTACTCGCTCGCCGAGCTGCCGGCAGCGATGGAAGCCGCCCAAAACGCAGGCAGCCTCGAGTGCATTGTCGTGAAGCCGTGAGCGTCGAGCCTACTGCGTGGCGGGCTCGTTCGTGTCCGCGGCCGGCTTAGCGCTCGCGGCGGCGGGCAACGCCGCCATGCGCACCGGCGAATCGAGCAAGGCGGAGCGGCGCGGGGGCAGCGGAACGTCGGTCGGAATCGGCTGTTCGGGTTCGAAGACCTGGATGACGGGCGCGGGCGGCGCGTCGCCGCCGGCCTTGAACAGGTTCTTCACCCAGCTCTTGCTGCCGTCCGCGACGAAGGCAAGCGGCGACGGGGCGGCCCCCGCCGCCGAATCCGGGGTCGTGGCGACCGTCGTCGAATTTGCGGCGACCCTCACGGTTTCGACAGCCGGCATATGCCCGCGCGACGGCGTAGGGCGCGATTCGGCCGATGCGTTGGCGACCTTGACGACCTCCGGAATCGGCTTGCCGGAATTGTCGAGCGCGATTTCTCGCGGCGGCTCGAGCAGCGCCTCGGGAGCGCTGACGTCGTCGACCTTGCCTGTGAAAAACGGATTCTGCCCGCCGTCCTGGTAGACCAGCCGAATCGGCTTGACGCCCTTGGCGACCAGCGCGGCCACCGCCTCGTCGTCCTTCGCCCGCTTCTCCGCCACCTGTGATTCGACGTCCCGGTCGCGACGCAGCGTCGGGCACGGCTCGCGCGGTGAAACCTCGCCGTCGGCATGCGCGCCGAATACATAGCGCTTGCCGCACACGAGCACCGGAGTTTCGGCCTTGGTCACTTCGAAATGATCGGAGCCGTTCTTCAACTGTTTCCAGAAGTCGATGTTCGGATCGAGGCGGTGCTTGGCGAGGTTCTCCGCCGTCATCTTGAAGGGATACGACTGCATCTGAATTTCGCGCTGGCCGCCGTTGAAGGACTCGCGCGCGATCGCGTAAATCTCCGCGATCTGCGCATCCGTCATCGAATAGCAACCCGCCGAGGAGCAGATCCCATGGACCATGATGGTCCCGCCGGTGCGGTCCCAGGCGCGGTCGAACGCATTGGGATAGCCGACATTGAAGGAGAGATAATAGGCGGAATTCGGATTCATCTGGCCGGGCATGATGGTATAGAAGCCTTCCGGCACCTGGTGGTCGCCCTCGCGCAGCTTCGGACCGAGCTGGCCGGACCAGCGGCACATCGGGAAGGTCTTCAGCAGGGCGTATTGCCCGTCCGACTTCTTCTTCCAGATCTCGAACTCCGCTTCCTTCTTATACGTTCGGATCAGAGTAGGCGAGGAAGCCGTCGTGCCCAGCGCTTCCATCTGCGTCAAGGTCTGTTGGGAAATGGGGCGCAAGGATTTGGCGGACGTCCCGGTGTTGCTGCTGTCGAGCTGTTCCTGGCATCCCGCCAACAAGGCCCCCGCGTTCGTTGCCAAGCAGGCCGCCAAAACCCGCGCGCGCCAAGTTCTAGACTTCATCGCTGCACCCCACCGAATCCGCTTAACCGATCGACTGACAAAAGTCCACCCGATCCTAGTCCGCGTTCACCCCCTCGTCGAACCCCCGGCTGCAGCATTGTCCGACGATGATTAACTTCTGATTAAAAGTTTATATTTTCCGCCCGATCGCGAGGAACTTGGCGGCGCGCGCCTCGCGCAATTCCTCCCGCGACATGTTTCCCAGCGAATCGAGCGCCGCGCCGATCGCGCGGCCGGTCGCGGCCACCGCCGCCTCGGGGTCGCGATGGGCGCCGCCGACCGGCTCAGGCACGATCGAATCGATGATGCCGAATTTGATCAGGTCCTGCGCCGTGATCTTCATGTTCGTCGCCGCATCCTGCGCGCGCGAGGAATCACGCCAGAGGATCGAGGCGGCAGCTTCGGGCGAGGCGACCGTGTAGATCGCATGTTCGAGCATCAAGACCTTGTTGCAGGCTGCGATCGCCAACGCTCCCCCCGAGCCGCCCTCGCCGACGATCACCGCCACATTGGGCGAGCCGAGCGCGAGGCTCGCATCCGTCGCACGCGCGATCGCCTCCGCTTGGCCACGCTCCTCGGCGTCGATGCCAGGCCAGGCCCCGGCTGTATCCACGAGCGAGATCACGGGCAGGTCGAAGCGATCGGCGAGTTCCATCAGCCGCGCCGCCTTGCGATAACCCTCCGGCCGCGCCATGCCGAAATTGTGCTTCAGGCGGCTGGTCGTGTCCTCGCCCTTCTCGTGGCCGATCAGACAGATCGGCTCGCCGCGGAAGCGGCCGAGCCCGCCGACGATCGCGGCGTCCTCGCCGAACTTCCGGTCGCCCGCGAGCGGCGTGAAATCCCCGATCAGGCCCTTCACATAGTTGGCGAAGTGCGGCCGCCCCTGGACGCGCGCGACCTGGGTTTTCTGCCAGGGCGTCAGGGCGGCGTAGAGCTCAGCCAAGGTTTTGGCGGACCTCGCCTCCAGCTTGGCGAGTTCCTCTGCGAGCGCCGGCGAGTCGCCCTTCGCCACCAAGGCGCGCAGCTCATCGACGCGGGCGTCTATTTCAGCCACCGGGGTTTCGAAACTCAAATAAGCGCGCATGTGAGCCCGACCGACCCCCGAGGGCGCGCGAAACTGGCGATAAGAGTCCGCGAAGTCAAGGCGCAAGGGCAGCGCCGAAAGCCGGCGGCTTCAAGGGCGGTAGTAGGCGTCGTGTCCGATCTGAACGTAGAGCCGTTCCGGTCCCAAAGGCGTATCCAGGCGCATCTCCGCGCTGACGGCGGTTTGCGAGTTCAGGTCGCCGGTCGGTCGAGGCGCGAAGGCGCCGGAATCCTTGGCGCCCGGGTCGACGAAATCCGCGCCGGCTGCGACATATCCGCTGATCTTGATGCACGCGTCCGAGCCCTTGACCGCGTAAAACCCTTCGCCGATGGCGTTGCAGCGCGCCTGATCCGGCGTCGGCGGCGCACTCGGCGCGAACATGTCGCCGGCGAAGGCGGCATGGCTCGAAATCGCGAAGGCGAAAGCGAAGATAACGCCAAGGCCTCCTCTCGGAAGGCGGGCTGATTTCTTGTGAATGTGCGTGCGGTGAATCATGCCGCGCAGGGTAAGGCGCAA
This sequence comes from Roseiarcus sp., assembly GCA_036502445.1. Taxonomy (GTDB): domain Bacteria; phylum Pseudomonadota; class Alphaproteobacteria; order Rhizobiales; family Beijerinckiaceae; genus Roseiarcus. The sequence continues at coordinate 4,818 of DASXYQ010000133.1, forward strand.
GATGGCGACAACAAGGCGATTTCGCCGCCAAATCGCCAAATCGCGCGGCAAACAACTTTAGCTGTACTCGCCAGACTTCTGATCTCGACTCAATGTCGCCACATCCGAGCGCTACGGACGGCGGTTGGGTTCCAAAGCGAATGGCGAGGAAAGCGTCGTTCGAAGGCCGCCGCGGAATCCGTGGAGGACGCCATGACGCATCACATTTGGCACGCATTTTTTTTCGAAGGCTTCGCCTGTTCAGGACCACCAGTGCGCACTGAACTGATCGAAGCCGACAGCGAGGACGAGGCGGCCAAGGTCGCCAAGGATCACCTCGGTAATTGCAAACGCGTCGATCTCGCCGCCCCGCGCTGGGAGCATCCTCATACCCGTGTGATTCTCGCGGAGGAGGGCGGCTCGGAAAAGGTCTGGGTGCATTGAGATACGCTGCCCTTGCGGCGGAGCGGCGTAACCGGGGATGATATAGGCTTCAGGCGGCCCCAATAAGGGCCTTTTACCATCGGCGCTCTCCGTCATTGCGAGCGTAGCGAAGATTCCATGGGGGCGGATAGCGGCCGGTCGTGTGGCAGACTGAGGTTGCGATCCGACTCACTCTGGAGACTTCCGATGTCCCTTGACCCGAACGAACCCGCCGCTATCCAAAC
>DASXYQ010000134.1:0-6214 GCA_036502445.1 Roseiarcus sp.
GGCCAGTTCGAGCGCACCCTGATCATCGCCGACAAGGGGGCCTATGTCAGCTATCTGGAGGGTTGCACGGCGCCCAAGCGCGACGAGAACCAGTTGCACGCGGCGGTCGTCGAACTGATCGCGCACGAGGACGCGGAAATCAAATATTCCACGGTGCAGAACTGGTACCCTGGGGATTCCGAAGGCAAGGGCGGCATTTACAATTTCGTCACCAAGCGCGGCGATTGTCGCGGCGCGCGCTCCAAGATCTCGTGGACGCAGGTCGAGACCGGCTCGGCGATCACCTGGAAATACCCGAGCTGCATCCTGCGCGGCGAGGCCTCGCGAGGGGAGTTCTATTCGATCGCGATCTCGAACGGGCTCCAGCAGGTCGACAGCGGCACCAAGATGATCCATCTGGGCAAGAACACCACGAGCCGGATCATCTCCAAAGGCATCGCGGCGGGCCGCTCGCAGAACACCTATCGCGGCCAGGTCTCGTCGCATCGGCTCGCGACCGGCGCGCGCAACTTCACCAATTGCGATTCGCTGCTGATCGGCGACCGATGCGGCGCCCATACCGTGCCCTACATCGAGGCCAAGAACGCCTCGACCGTGTTCGAGCACGAGGCGACGACTTCGAAGATCTCCGATGACCAGCTGTTCTATTGCTTGCAGCGCGGGCTCTCGGGCGAGGAGGCGACGGCGCTGATCGTGAACGGCTTCGTCCGGGACGTCTTGCAGCAATTGCCGATGGAGTTCGCAGTCGAGGCGCAGAAGCTGATTGCGATTTCGCTCGAAGGGAGCGTGGGGTGACGGCCGTTCGCCCGAACTTCGGCGGCTTGGCGAGCGAGGCGGAGGCGCTGGAAGCCGTGGTCGCCAGAATTGTGGGAGCGATCGATCCAGGCGCGATCTTGCTGTTCGGCTCGCGCGCCCGTGGCGACGCCCGGCCGGACAGCGATTTCGACCTGCTGGTCGTCGGTAAACCGGGCGCCGACCTCGGCTCCGACGAGTATGAGAGGGTCGACCGGCCGTTGACCGGGCTCGGAATCGGCTGCGACGTCGTGCCCTGCACGGCAGAGGATTTCGAGGAAGGGCTTTCGATAAATACCTCGTTCGTCACCTGGATCGTCGGCGAGGGACGGAAAGTCTATGAGGCGATGAGCCCATGACCAAGCCCATCGTCAACATAGCCGACGTGCCTCTGCGAGACGGCGGCAACGGCGGGCAGTTCGTCGCCAAGCTCGGGCGGATCGGCGGCGTCATTGGCGCGCGCAAGCTCGGCTGTCAGTTGCACGTCGTTCCGGCGGGCAAAAAGGCGTTCCCGCGCCACGCCCATCACGCCAACGAGGAAATGTTCTTTATCGTCTCCGGCGAGGGAACCTACCGGGTCGGCGACGAAATCTTCGCCATCCGTCAAGGCGACGTGATCAGCGCGCCGGCCGGCGACGCCTCGAGCGCGCATCAGATCGTCAACACCAGCGGGGGCGAATTGCGCTACCTCGCGTTTTCGACCCGGCTCGATCCCGACGTCACCGAATATCCCGATTCGATGAAGTTCGCCGTGGCGTCGCTGATCCCAACGGGCGAGGGCATGATGGCGGCGAAATTCTCCCATCTCGGCCGCAGGGACCGCTCCGTCGGTTATTTCGACGGGGAAGAATAAGGCATTCGAAAGAGTATTACATGTTGGAAGTCAAAAACCTCAGCGTCTCCATCCACGGCAAGCCGATTCTCGAAGGGCTCGACCTGACGGCTAAAGCCGGCGAGGTCGCCGCCATCATGGGGCCGAACGGGTCGGGCAAGTCGACGCTCTCCTATGTCATCGCGGGCAAGCCGGAATACGAGGTGACCGGCGGCGACGTGCTGCTCGACGGCGAGAGCCTGCTCGAGCTGGAGCCGAACGAGCGCGCGGCCAAGGGCGTATTTCTCGCTTTCCAATATCCGGTGGAAATCCCCGGCGTCGCGACGATGACATTCCTCAAGGCCGCACTCAATGCACAAAGGCGCGCGCACGGGGAGAGCGATCTCACGACTCCCGACTTCATGCGCGCGGCCCGCGCCGCGGCGAAGAGCCTCCAGATCGATTTCGAAATGCTGAAGCGCCCCGTCAACGTCGGCTTTTCCGGCGGCGAGAAGAAGCGCGCGGAGGTGTTGCAGATGGCGCTGCTCGCCCCGCGCCTGGCGATCCTCGACGAGACCGACTCCGGGCTGGACATCGACGCCCTGCGGGTCGTCGCCGAGGGCGTCAATGCGCTGCGCGACCCCGCTCGCGCCTTTGTCGTGATCACGCATTACCAGCGCCTGCTGGAGTACATCAAACCCGACGTCGTCCATGTCATGGCCCGGGGGCGGATCGTGAAGACCGGCGGGCCGGAACTTGCGCTCGAGCTCGAGCGCAACGGCTACCGCGACTATGCGGACGCGGCGGCATGACCATGCATCGACCGATAGCCAAGACGGCCGCGGAGACGATGCTCGCGCTGCAATTCGCAGCGCTGGCGACGAGCGACCCGGATCGGGTAGCCGCCTTCGCCGCTTTCGAGGCCGAGGGGTTGCCGACCCGGCGCAACGAGGCTTGGCATTACACGGATTTGCGTTCGGCGATGACGGCGGCGGCGCCCCTCGCCCCTCTGCCGGACGCCCGCCGGATCGAGGCGGCGCGCGCGCTGCTGGCGACGCGCGAGCGGATCGGCGACGTCAGGTTCGTTGTGGTCGATGGCCATTTTGTACCGCAGCTTTCCGACCCACCGCCCGCCGGGTTGTCGGCCGAGATTCTCGCCAAACCCGCCCGCATCGAAGGAGCGGGCGCCGTCGCGGCGCTGAACGACGCCTTCTCCGCGAATGGCCTTGCCCTCTTGCTGAACGAGGGCGTCGATCTCGCGCAACGCATCGAGATCGTGCACTGCGGCCATGCCGATGCGCCGCAATCCGCCTATTCACGGGTCTTTATTACTTTGCGAGCCGGCGCACAGGCGCGAGTCTTCGAGGGCTTTATCGGGGCCGGCCCGCACTATCAGCGCAACGCTCTGACGGCGCTGAGTTTGGAGGCATCCGCCAAGGCCAGCGTCGCGACCCTCGTCGACGACGAAGCAGGAATGCATCTCGAGTCTCAAATCGCACGCCTCGGCGCCGACGCCGCATTCCGGGGATTTGCGCTGGTCACGCGCGGCGGCCTCGTGCGGCGGCAGATTTTCGTTCGGCATGACGAGCCCGGCGCGAAAATCGCCCTCGGCGGGCTCAGCCTGCTTCAAGGCAAGCGCCATGCCGATACGACCCTCGTCGTCGAACACGCCGCCCCGCGCGGCGAGAGCCGGGAATACTACCGGCACATCGTCGCCGACGAAGCGACCGGCGTCTATCAGGGCAAGGTGATCGTCGAGCCGCACGCCCAGAAGACCGATGGCGGCATGAAGAGCCAGGCGATTCTGCTCTCCCCGACCGCGACGATGAACAACAAGCCCGAGCTCGAGATTTTCGCCGACGACGTCGTCTGCGGCCATGGCGCTACGGTCGGCGCGCTCGATCCGGAGCAGCTGTTCTATTGCCAAGCGCGTGGTCTTCCGCGCGCCGAAGCCGAGGCGATACTGCTCGAGGCGTTCGGGGCCGACGCGATCGACCGCGTCGAAGACGCCAAAATCGCCGAGGCGCTCCGCGAGCGGATGCGCGCATGGCTCGCGGCGCGCGGCTGAATGAGAGGAGGCGAAGACGTGAACCAGATCGTCAGAAGCCCTGCGACGGCGTCCTACGACGTCGAGGCGATCCGCGCGGATTTTCCGATCCTGGGGGAGCGCCCCTACGGCAAGCCGCTCGTCTATCTCGACAACGCGGCCTCGGCGCAGAAGCCGCGCGCCGTCCTCGACCGGCTCGCGCATTTCTACGAGCACGAATACGCCAACGTCCATAGGGGCCTGCACTATCTGGCGAATGCCGCGACCGATGCCTACGAGGCGGCGCGCGAGAGCGTGCGCCGCTATCTCAACGCCGGCTCGATCGAGGAGATCGTGTTCACACGCTCGGCGACCGAGGCGATCAACCTCGTCGCCTCGAGCTTCGGATTGGCCGGGATCGGCGAGGGCGACGAGATCGTGCTCTCGGTGATGGAGCACCACGCCAATATCGTGCCGTGGCATTTTCACCGCGAGCGCAAAGGCGCGGTGCTGAAATGGGTCGACGTCGCGGACGACGGCTCCTTTTCGCTGGAAGCGTTCGAGCGCGCCTTGACGAAGCGCACCAAGATCGTCGCGATCACGCAGATGTCGAACGTCACGGGAACGACGACGCCGCTGAAGGAGATCATCGCGATCGCCCACGCGCATGGCGTGCCCGTGCTGGTCGACGGTTCGCAAGGCGCAGTGCATGGCGGCGCCGACGTGCGCGGCCTCGACGTGGATTTCTACGTCATGACCGGCCACAAGCTCTATGGCCCCACCGGAATCGGCGTGCTCTATGGCAAAGCCGAGCGGCTGGAGGCGCTGCCGCCGTTCAACGGCGGCGGCGAAATGATCGAGGAAGTGACGCTCGACAAGATCAGCTATAACGCCCCGCCGCATCGCTTCGAGGCGGGCACGCCGCCGATCGCGCAGGCGGTTGGCCTGGGGGCGGCGCTCGACTATATCGAAGGGGTCGGGCGGGCGCGCATTCAGGCGCACGAGGCCGCATTGAGCGCCTACGCCCACGAGCGGCTCAGTCGGATCAATTCGCTGCGGATCATCGGCACGGCGCCGGGCAAGGGGCCGATCCTGGCGTTCACGATGGAGGGCGCGCACGCGCACGATATCTCGACGATCATCGATCGCGCGGGCGTCGCCGTGCGCGCGGGAACGCATTGTGCGATGCCGCTGTTGCACCGTTTCGGCGTCACTTCGACCTGCCGCGCTTCGTTCGCGCTCTACAACACGCGCGAAGAAGTCGATGTTCTCGCCGATGCGCTCGTCCGCGCCCACAAACTGTTCGTTTGATACAAGGATTGGCTATGACCGACAGCCTCACCAGCGAGACCGCCGCTCCGTCCGCGGCCCTTCCGAAGGCCGAACTCGACGAGCTGACCGATCAGATCGTCGCCGCGCTGAAGACGGTCTATGACCCCGAGATTCCCGCCGACATTTACGAGCTCGGCCTCATCTACAACATCGACATCGACGACGACCGTTTCGTCGCCATCGAGATGACGCTGACCGCGCCGGGCTGTCCCGTGGCGGGCGAAATGCCGAGCTGGGTGGAAAATGCCGTCGGCGCCGTCCCCGGCGTCTCCGGCGTCAGGGTCACCATGACCTTCGACCCGCCATGGGACCAGAGCCGCATGTCGGAGGAGGCGCGGGTCGCGCTGGACATGTGGTGAGCGGGAACGACACGCTGTAGACGCGATCGCCGATCGCGTTCTCACTAATGGCCCAGCTCCCGTCATCGCGAGCGCAGCGAAGCAATCCAGCTATCCACGAGCCCGTCCGTCGCTGCGCTTGCACCGCGAGGTCGCGTAGTCCGCTATTTTTCCCAACTGCGATTGTCCGCGGACGCCGCGCGAGCCAATCGGCGGGCAAGCGAGGCGGGACCGCCGCTCGCAATGACCGCAAGGCCTGCCCAAGCGATTCTTTCGCGTCAGCTTCAGTGCCCGTCCGTTCGCGACGCATCTAGCCGTGATGACCCTCCGGATGGGGATCGGCGTGATGCGGCTCGCTGGGCGGCGGCGGCTCGGGGCTGTGCGGCGGCTCGGGGCTGTGCGGCGGTTCGCTGTGCGGCGGCGCCGCGACGGCGGCGATTTTCCCCTCGGCCTCGGAAATCAGACCCTCGAAAAAGGCCGCCATCCTGTTCTTCAATGCGGAGGCGGTGTGGGCGCGTCCCGCCTCGAAAGCCTCTCGCAGCGAGGCTTCGGTCGTCTTCAATGTAGCCGCCACGATTTCGTCGATGGTTCGCATTTCAACCTCACGTGGGTTTGCACGTTCCGTTTCAATCTTGCTCGATCGACTGTTGGCCGTTGGCGCTTCACTCCCAGCAGACGGCCTCGCCGACTCACGCGTCAGTACTTGAACGATGCGGCGGATTTTAGTGATTGGGGTAATCCGGGCGAGGAACCGTTCGAGGCTCAGGGACATGGAACGCGCGCCCAGTGAAGCCTGCGAACGCCGGCCTCCGAGTCAGCCGAGCCGGACGTCAGCAGATGCGCTTTTCGCGAGCCTCGTGACGCGTCCGCGACAACGCTCCAATGCTGAGGCCACCCATGAACCTCGAAAATGTC
>DASXYQ010000135.1:0-3046 GCA_036502445.1 Roseiarcus sp.
CATATCGAGCAGCGCGGCATCGAAGCGTCCCGACTTGTAATAGTGTGTCGAGGAGACGAATTCGTACTCGAACCCGAACCCGTCGAGAAACCCGCGCAGCCGTGCATTGTTGTGGGCGGCGAAGCTCTCGTATTGGCCGAACGGGTCGGGCACTTCCGAGAGCGGCTTGCCCAGATTCGCTTGGACCATCTCGCGATTGGGAATGTTTTCGGGCGTCTTGCGTAGACCGTCCATGTCGTCTGAAAATGCGATCAGCCGAGTCTTGATCGCGTCCTCGGTCAAAACGCGGAACGCACGTCGCACCATGGTCGTACGCGCGACCTCGCCGAACGTCCCCAAATGCGGCAGACCCGATGGACCGTAGCCTGTCTCGAAAACGGCTTCGCGTTGCCCGGTGCGCTCGATGCGCGCTACGAGCTTGCGCGCTTCCTCGAAGGGCCAAGCCTTCGAGACCACCGCGGCGGCGCGCAGGGCTTCCCCGCTCATCCATCATCCTTCGAAAGATTTGTGAGCCGAAGTCGCCGTGGAGCGCCTCGGGCCAGCCGCGCACAGTAGAAAGACGAGGCGTCGTGTCAATCCGCAATCGCGCGCCCGCGCGGTCGAGAAGCGGTCAGTCCGACGCGAGTGGTCTCGCGGGCGGCGGCTCTGGCGCGGCCGTGCTCGGTCTTGGCCCAGTGGAACGGCCGCAGGGCGAGATCGAACAACGCGGCCCATGTCGCCAGACACACCAGCGCATAATAGACGGGCATCAGCGCCATTGCGCGCGCCGCGCCTTTCATGTCGCGGCGGCGCATCGCGACGAGGGCTGGAATGATCATGGCCTGCACGCCTGATAGCGTGAGGATATACGTGACGACGTCTTCCGCGTCCGCCAAGGTTCCGCCGGCGCCCAGACCGCCGCGAAACGCGCGCGCGAACGCGTCGGCCAAAAGCGGGGGGCCGAACAGTCCGCCCAGCACCGTTCCCGCGATCAGCGCGCTCGCCGCCAGGGCGCGACGCAAGCCCAGTTCGCGGACAAAACGGACCGGATGCCGCGAATGGACTATCAGCGTCTGCAGCCAGCCCTTCTGCCAGCGAACACGCTGCCGAAACCAGTTCTTCAAGTCGTTCGGCGCCTCTTCCGCTGTGTCGGACGCCAAAGCGCCGACCCGCGCGCCAAATCGCGCCAGGCGGAGGCCGAGATCCGCGTCCTCCGTCACGTTCCACGCGTCCCAACCGCCGACCCGACGCAGGGTCCGGGTCCGAAAATGATTCGAGCTGCCCCCCAACGCTATCGGCAAGTCGAGCGCCGCCAGCCCGGGGTTCACGAAATCGAACAGGACAGCGTATTCGATCGCGAACAACTCGCTCAGCCAGTGATCCGCCGCGTTATGGATGGTCAGGCGCGCCTGCAAGGCATCGATCTCGGGGTACGCTGCGAACCGCGCCGCCGCGAGGCGCAGTTGATTCGAGTCGGGTTCGTCCTCGGCGTCGTAGATCACGATCAGATCGCCGCGCGCCGCCGTTAGCGCGACGTTGAGCGCACGTGGCTTGGTGGAAGGCGCTCCTGGCGGAGCGACGATGACATCGTAACGCGGCGGCAGGCGTAAAGCGGCGATCGCGGTCAAAGTCTCCGCGTCACGGCGCTCGACGACCAGTTTGATGTCGAGTTTGGCGCGGGGATAGTCGATCGCGTCCAGCGCGCGGATCAGTTCGCGGACGACGCGACCCTCTTTGTATAGCGCGGCGACGACCGTGTAGACGGGGAGCTCGTCGTCGCGCAACGGCTCGCAGACCGGAGGCTCACGAGCGGCGACGACGACGGTCCATCGCAACCAGACCGCCGCCACGAAAACAAGCCAAAGTCCCAACCATATCAGCGATCGCAATAGCTCGGGCGCGCCGAGCCAGAGCCCGATGGCGAGCCCGGCCGATACCGTCGCGACAGCGATCTGGGCGAGGCTCAGCCCGGCGCTCGCCGTCAGCGAGGGGTCGCTATCTCTCAGCTCGAACGCCGCCTTGCGGGCGACTCTCTCGCCGGATCGGGCGCGGATCAACGCAGTCAGGCGTTGGCGCGAGCAAATCGCGATCGGAGGCTGAGGTCGCCCGGCTGCTTCGGCCTCCAAGAGGAAGCGCAATGCCGCTCCCCGCGGCGCCACCACTGCGCGCAGGCCCAGGTCATTGGCCTTCAACGGGGCGAACCCGCTCCAAATCGCGGCCTCGACGTCGGAATTTTCGTCGATCGTCAACTTGCCGGAATAATACGGCGCGCGAAGTCGCATCGCGAGCGCTTGGTAGAAATGCTCATCGGAAACCAAGCCCTCGCCGAGCAGCGCGGCGTCCGCGTCGACGCCGCCGCGTTCGGCCGCCTCTGTCGCCCTGCTCAGCAGAGGGCGGCCGACTCCATAATATTCGAGAAAGGCGATCTCGATCGGGATTTCCGCAGGCGTTCGGGTGCGGCGGGACGGCGCGAAATCTCGGAAGCGACGCTCCCGGATCGTGCGATCCGGTTGGCCTTCCGCCGGCTCCTCGGCCGATGCAAGATAGGACATGCCTCGCACTCGATCCAACTCTCAGCTGGATCTCCGCGCGCGAATACGCGTTCGTCGGGCTGAACCTACGGTTGCTAGAAATGAATATGGCTGATCGCGGAAAAGTTGTCATGTGTGGCATTGCGCATGCGACGTTCAATTAATATGAACGGAGACGACGCAATCTCCTCGAACGCCGCGATGGGAACCGACGGAGGTGCCACGCCGTCCCTGGTATTACGCCTTCCTTCCCAGGAAGGCTCCCGCTGCCGATATTTCGTGCCGGTAATCGAAGGGCCGCAGTCCATTTCGCTGTAGAGGGGCGTCGAGTTGGCGGGGCAGCCCCCTGGGGACGGCGACCCACCGCAGACGTTTCCGGTCAGTTGTCCGTGAAGTCCGCGCTACTTTTCCGTCAGCGCGATCATCGGCCGCCAGGACGGCTCGACGCCGCTGGCCGAGAGCTGTTTGAAGCGTTCGGCGTAATACCCGTAAAGCCCTTTGATTTCCTCCGGCGCGAGGTTCGTCGCTTCAGCCGC
>DASXYQ010000136.1:0-5401 GCA_036502445.1 Roseiarcus sp.
AGCGACGTCCGGCGCGCCGGAGATGACGCCGTCGGCGAGATCATGAAGATGATCGACCAGCGCCGAGGCGTCGGCGAACTGCTTGAACTCGCCGCGGTCAAAAGCGGCGAGGCCGGTCACGGCAGCAGCGCGGAGAGCGCCCAGTTTCGCGGCTTCGTCCACTTCGCGGCTTTCGACCAGGCGCAGCCCTTCCCGCAACACTTCGCTGGCGTTCTGATAGCGCCCACTCTGCACGAGAGCTTCGATCAGCGTTTCGTGACGTTCGGTCAGGACGACATTGCGTGTCGGCATATAAAATACCTCCAGTTATCGCGATAGTATACGCTTTGGCATAATATGCCAATGGCTGAATCGTGCCGCTAAGGGGCACCCCTCTTCGCGCGCCGTGGCGTGCAGGCGGGCGAGGCGCCCGAAATTGCCGGCGCGCGGCCGTGGATTGCTTTGCTTTGCATGGCGCGGCGGCGTCCGGGATCGAGCGCACGCCATTCGACCCCTCATAAAAAGGGGTCAAGTACTTAACCCTAATTGGAAGACATTCGGAAGACCGGTGGGATCGGCGCAACAGGCATTCGACCCTTTTCAAAAAGGGGCTGAGTAAAGCGTCAGGTAATCCCCGGAACGCCGAACTCAGCACCGTGGCGGAGCGCGGGGTCTGCCCCGTCCAGAAAGTCGCGACTTTTGCTGATTCGCGAATCCGGAAAAATTGCAGAACTTTACTACTTTTTCGAATGCTGTTCGTCTTCACGACGCTCGGGGACGCGAAACTCAACCCCGCGAAGCTATTTCCCGAGGATTACGTCGATTCCCGACAGCACGAGCTCCAACTGCCGACTGGAAAGCCGACCGACGAATTCGACGAGTTGCTGCTTATCGACAGCGACCAGCAGTGACACATTCGCCACCGAATCCTTTTCCAGCCCCGTCGTCTGTTTGGGAAGCAGCACATTGCCGGGCGCCCCGGACCAATTGAGAGTGCTCGTGAGCGGCACGCAGACGACCGTTCCGATACGACTTCGATTGAGAGCGTCGCCCTGCACGACGACGACGGGTCGGCGATAACCGGGGGCTGACCCGCGAGGCTCACCGAGATCGGCCCACCAGATGTCCCCCTGTGCAATCACCACTCGACGTGTTTCAGCGCCTGACGAGCCGCCTCGGCGCTGAATTCATCGGTCTCGGCGCCGACGGCGTCCACAACCTCGTTCATCGCGCGCGTGATCGGATCAGCGGCGTGACGACTGATGAATTCGCCGAGCGCACGCCGATAGAGGTCGCTTCGCGAGGTTCCAAACTGCTTCGCCAAGGCCTCTGCCTCCGCGAAAATCGGGTCCGGGATGGAGACGGCGACTTTCATACCGTCAGTATTACCGTTTTCGAAGTCGTCGTCAAGATCGATGTGGTTGTCACCCATCGCGCCCCAGCCGCCGTCATCGTGAGCGAAGCGATCCGGCCCGATGCAGGAAGAATTTCATCAAGCGGGACGCTGCCGAGCACATTTGGGCCCTCGCCGAGCGTGGCCAAAGCTTCAAGCGTCGCCTTGTAAATCTAGGCTGGCTGATGGCCGACGTCGCTTTTGTGTGGGTCAGAATCCGAGCAAAGGCGCCGATGGCGCTGAGGCGTTCGGGCTCGGGCGCAATTTCGCCTGCTAAAAAATTAGGATATTTCTTCTGGAAAGCAGATGTTCATGCTACGTTCTATTCATCGCCCATCCGCACCTCAGGAACCCGCATGGCCAAGCCGTCCAAGAAGTCCCGCCGCAACAAAGCGTCCCCGCCCGCCGTCGAGCTCGCCCCTCGCCTCGCGCCGCGCCGCACATCGGCCGAGCGGCGCCTGCGAATCCTGGAGCGGCTGACCAGCGGGCTCACGGTCGCGCATATCGCGCGCATCGAGAACCTCACGGTTCACCGTATCAGGCAGATCATCGCCGGGATGCTGGAAAAGCGCGAGCTGGATCCGCCGGCGGGATTCGTCCAATTGCAGATAGCCAGGCTCAGCGAGGCTATGATCGTCGCACGCACCATGATGATGGAGGGCGATCTTCAGGCGATGGACCGAATGATCAAGCTGACCGGCGAACTCGACCGCTATCACGGCTTCGCCTCGTCGCGGTTCCCCGCCCCGGCGGAGGCGGCGTCGCCTCGCCTCGCAGCGGCGCCGCCGCCCGCGATGCTGTCGGCGCCCGACGGAGGGCAAGGGAAATTTTCCTCCTCGCAAGACACTGAAAACGCACGAAACCGGGCAATTTTCATCCCCGCCCTCGTCGGCGAAGACGGTTAGCGCCGCCCGCCCGGCCCGCGCCGGGATGATGCCTCGCCAAATGCGAGATCACGGCGAGCCCAACGCGCCGCGGTCGGCGACTGCGGCTACAGACGCCAGCCGCTACCCCGCCGCCGCCGTCGTCAGCTTCAGCGCGTGCAATTCCCCGCCCATCCGGCCTTTCAGGGCGTCGTAGACCATCTGGTGCTGCTGTACGCGGCTCTTGCCTTTGAACGCCGAACTCACCACCGTCGCGGAATAGTGATCGCCGTCGCCCGCCAAATCCTGGATTTCGACCTTCGCGTCCGGCAGCGCCTCGCGGATCAGCTGTTCGATTTGCGTACTCGACATCGCCATGACTAGTCCGACTCCGGTTTGGTTTCGCTTTCCGCGCCCCTCGACGCCGCTTGCAATTTCGCGATCACGTCCTTGGCCGGTTCGGAGCAGGGAATCGAAACGCCGCCGGCCAAATAAACGTTGCATTTTGTTGGTTCGGTCGCGCCGATCGCAATCACCTGATCGACCCGGACATAGTTGAAGCCCGCAAGGGCCTTGATGGGAACCAGATTAAGCATGCGCTCTCAACTCCGCGACCCCTCCATGTAGGCGGGAAACCACGACTCGAACGCCGTTCGAAGCACGTCCACCCCTATCGGCGCTTCGTCGGGCAAGGTCAATGCGAGGCCGCCGGTCGCGCCGATGCGAATCATCGGCACGTCGGCGCGGGCGGCGTCCGCAATCAGATCTTCGTAACCCGAAACGGCTGAGGTCACGACGTAGCGCCCCTGATCTTCGCCGAAAAAGAAGCCGTGCGGCTCTCCCTCGACCGCCGCCGCGTCGATCGTGGCGCCGATCCCGCTGGCGACGGCCATCTCCGCCAAGGCGACGGCGAGACCGCCGTCCGAGACGTCGTGCACCGCCGAGACCCGCCCGGCGGCGATCAGGGCCAGCACAAACTCTCCGTTCCGCCTTTCCTCCGCGAGGTCGACCGGCGGCGGCGCGCCCTCTTCGCGACCGAGACAAGTCGATAGCCAAGCGGAGCGGCCGAGCCACCCCGGGCTTCCCCCGACCAGGAGGATCGCTTCGTTCTCCCGTCGAAACGCGAGCGAGGCCGCCTTGCCGACATCGGCCAGCAGCCCGACGCCGCCGATCGACGGCGTCGGCGGTATTCCCGCTCCTGAGGTCTCGTTGTAGAGCGAAACATTGCCGGAAACGATGGGAAAATCCAGCGCGCGCGAGGCCTCCGCAATCCCCTGCAGGCAGCCCACCAATTGCCCCATCGCGGCCGGCTTCTCGGGATTGCCGAAATTCAGATTGTCGGTGAGCGCGAGCGGGCGGGCGCCCACCGCGACGAGGTTCCGCCAAGCCTCCGCGACCGCCTGCCGGCCGCCCTGCACCGGATCGGCCTCGCAGTAGCGCTCGGCGACGTCGGTCGTCAGCGCCAAGCCCTTGGGGCCGTCGCCGAGCCGAACCACCGCAGCGTCGCCGCCCGGGCCTTCGACCGTGTTGCCGAGGATGAGCGAATCGTACTGCTCGTAGACCCAACGCTTCGAGCCGAGTTCCGCAGATCCGAGCAGCTTCAGCAGTGCGCTTCCCGCCGATTGCGGCGGGACCAGTTCGCCTGCGCTCAGAACGGGCGAAGGCGGCGTCGGCGTCCACGGCCTGTCGTAGACCGGCGCCTCGTCGCCAAGCTCCTTGATCGGCAGATCCGCCTTGACCTCACCGCGATGGCGAACCACGAACCGCTTCGCAGCCGTCGTCCTGCCGATGATCGCGAAGTCGAGGCCCCATTTTCGAAAAATAGCTTCGGCGGCGTCGGCCTTTTCGGGATGCAGCACCATGAGCATCCGCTCCTGGCTCTCCGACAGCATCACTTCATAGGCGCTCATGCCGGTCTCGCGGCAGGGCACGAGGTCGAGGTCGAGTTCGACCCCGAGGTCGCCCTTCGCGCCCATTTCGACCGCGGAGGAGGTCAGCCCGGCCGCGCCCATGTCCTGAATCGCGATGACGGCGCCAGAGGCCATCAACTCCAGACAGGCTTCGAGCAGCAGCTTCTCGGCGAAGGGATCGCCAACTTGAACGGTCGGGCGCTTCTCCTCGGCGCCGGCCTCGAAGGCGGCCGAAGCCATCGTCGCGCCATGGATGCCGTCGCGGCCAGTCTTTGAGCCGAGATAGACGATCGGGTTTCCGACTCCCGTCGCCTTGGCGTAGAAGATCGCGTCCGCGCGGGCGACGCCCACAGCCATCGCGTTGACGAGGATGTTGCCGTCGTAGCGCTTGTGAAAGCCGACTGAGCCGCCGACGGTTGGAACGCCGAACGAATTGGCGTAACCGCCGATGCCCGCCACCACCCCGCCGACGAGACGGCGGGTCCTGGGATGCTCCGGCGCGCCGAACCGCAGCAGGTTCAGACAGGCGATCGGCCGCGCCCCCATGGTGAACACGTCGCGGAGGATGCCGCCGACGCCCGTCGCGGCCCCTTGATAGGGTTCGATGAACGAGGGGTGGTTGTGGCTCTCCATCTTGAAGACGCAGGCGTCGCCGTCGCCGATGTCGATGACGCCGGCGTTCTCGCCCGGGCCTTGGATGACCCAGGGCGCTTTAGTGGGCAGTTTGCGCAAATGCAGGCGCGAGGATTTATACGAGCAGTGCTCGTTCCACATCGCGGAGACGATGCCGAGCTCGGTAAACGTCGGAACGCGGCCGATCAGAGCGACGAAACGGGCATATTCCTCGCGCGCGAAGCCGTGTGCGATGGCCAGCGCCTCATCGACATGCGGCTCGCTCTCGCTCACCTCGCCCGCCTCTGCAATTCAAGTCGCCGCCCGCATAGCCGCGCGTGAGGGTGATGGCAATGGGCGCGGCGCGGGGGCTTCGCGGCGACGTTCGATTGACCAAGCCCCGAGAAAATTCGCCGATTTGGAAACAAATGGCATAAGTGAGGCGTTAGGGTGGCGAGGTTCACATTCGCGTGTGGCGCAGATCACACGCTTTTGCTAAAAATAATAGCGAACTAAGGTAAGAGACGGTAAACGACACCGGATTATGGTAACCTAGATCTGAACACGACGGGTGGGGCGGCGAAATGAAACTCCGGATTGCGCTAATTTCCATCGCCATGGCGGCGGCCATGGCATTGAGCGGG
>DASXYQ010000137.1:0-3396 GCA_036502445.1 Roseiarcus sp.
CCTGGTTCGAAAGCGCGGACGTGCGCTGGGCGATCGGCGCGTTGATAGTGATTTCGAGCTGGCCCTATACGTATTTCGTCATGGCCCCGATGAACAATCAGATCCTCAATCTCTTGCCCAGAGACGTCGGCGCGGCGCGCGCGCTGGTCCGGCAGTGGGGTCTGCTCGAATATGGCCAGACCGGGATCGGCCTTGTCGCATCGGCGGTTTACATCTGGGCGCTATGACCAGACTGAGGGATTCTGCATCGAAATGGGCGCGAGCGGCCGAGGGGACGCGAAATGAACGGACCAGCTCGGGCGACGGCGCTCGCGGGCCGCGCCACGCATGACATTCTGTCGAGCTTGAGGTTTTTCACCCGGCTGCCGCTGCCCACGCGCGAGACGGGACCGCCCGATTGGGCGCGCATCGCCTGGTCGGCGCCGCTCGCCGGGGCGATCGTGGGCGCGATCGGCGGGCTCGCGCTCGTCATCGCCGATCAGCTTTCGTTTCCGCCATTCTTGGCCGCAACCTTCGCGATCGCCGCGCTCGTCCTCACGACGGGCGCGTTGCACGAGGACGGCCTCGCGGATGTCGCGGACGGCTTCGGCGGCGGGTCGACCCGCGAGGCCAAGCTCGCGATCATGCGCGACAGCCGCATCGGCGTGTTCGGGGCGGTCGCGCTGGTCTTGTCACTCATGCTGCGGGTGGGGGCGTTGGCGGCGCTGCAGCGTGAGGGCACGGGCTTCGCGTTCGCCGGCCTCGTCTTGGCGAACGCGGCGGCGCGGTCGGGCGCGCTGACGCCGCTGGCGTGGCTCCCGCCGGCCCGGCTCGATGGGGCGGGCGCGAGCGCCGGCCGGCTCGACAGCGCCCATCTGCTCGCCGCCACGCTCAGCGCCGTCGCGGTCGCGTTCGCGACCGGACTGTGGTCGCTGGGGGTCGTCCGCGCCTTGTTTGCATGCGCCCTCGCGGCGGGATCCGCCCGCGGGCTTTGCGCGCTCGCGCGGCGCCAGATCGGCGGCCAGACCGGCGATGTCGCCGGCGCGGCCGCGCAACTCAGCGAAGTCGCGAGCCTGTGCGCTCTTCTCATCGGCGGGAGAGGCGCCTAAATCAAGCCAATGAATTTCCATGCCACCGCCCCTGCGACGCCTTGCATCCAGGTTTGCGTCGTCGATCCCCTCAGCGGCCTCTGCATCGGCTGCGGCCGTACGGTCGCGGAAATTTCGCGCTGGCCCGAAATGAGCGAGGGCGAACGCCGCGCGGTGATGTCGGGCCTGTCGGAGCGGATGGCGGCGGGGCGCTCGCGGACGGCGCGCGCGGGTCGCGTCGGCCGGCGCGAACGTCAGCCGTGGCGCTGATCCTCCCACTGGCGATGCTGGCCGCTGCGTTGGCGGCGCTCCTCATCGTACCCGAGAGCATCTCCCTCTTCGGTCTCGACCACGCCAGCTTCGCGCGCGCGGTCGGCGCCACGTTGATTCTCTGGCTCGTGCTGACGGGCGTCCGACGCGCCGGCGCCGCCGGCGTCGCACGCGCGATCGGCGGCGCCGCGATCTGGGCGGTGCTGATCATCGGCCTGACCGGCGTCTATGCCTATCGCTTCGAGCTCTCGGACATCGCGGACCGCGTCATGGCGGAATTGATTCCGGGCGAGCCGCAAGTCGGCCGCGGCGGCGAGGTTATCGTCAACCGGCGGCTCGGCGGAGAGTTCATCATACCCGCGAAGGTCAACGATTTGCCGGTGGCCTTCCTGTTCGACACCGGCGCCTCGGCCGTAGTGCTCCGTGCGCAGGACGCGGCGAAAGTGGGCGTCGACTCCGCCGGGCTCGATTTCGATGTCAGCGTTGTCACCGCCAATGGCGCGGCGATGGCGGCGGAGACGCGGCTGGACAAGATCTCCGTCGGTCCGATCGTGATGCGCGATGTGCGCGCGCTCGTGGCGAGGCCCGGCGCCCTGAGCGAAAGCCTGCTCGGCATGAGCTTTCTCGATCGGCTGCAGGGCTATTCGGTCGAGCGCGGCCGGCTGGTGCTGAAGGGGAAGTAGATCGCGCATCCGACCGACGTGGCGATGATCCTCAAGGCGCTCCGGCGGGAGCGGGCGCGGCGTGCGCGAGCGTGCGCAACGATTTCAGCGAAAACACCGCCAGCGGGACGGTGACGAGCGCCAGGCCGATGAAGAACAGGGGGCTGACGACTACGCGCAAATCTGGGATCCACCAGGAAAGGGGGATCGATATCAGCGTAGAAATTACCGGCACCAGTAGGAAGAACATGGTGACGAAGCCGTTGTCATTGTGCGTCTCTGTCAGCGCTATTTGATAGAACACGCGCCCCGCCGCCGCCGAAGCCACGGTTCCCACGACCAGAAGTAAAATTGCCAACAAGGAACTTTCATTCACGTCAGTGGGGTGCAGGCTTGATATGAACATGGTCGAAGGTATGAGAACGAATGCGGATACTACGAAATTCGCGGCGACGGCGGCGCCTTCGTCGAACCGCGAGAACCATTTGTATACGAGCGTGCCGCTCAGCGCGAAGAAAACCGGCATCGGTATCGCGTAAATCCAGTTGCTGTGGGCGATGCTTTCGAGCACGCCGTGCACCAATACGCTGTTAGAAGTATTTATTTGACTCCACGCTATCGCCATGGCTCCGATAAACGCGACTATGAAACATCCGAAGAATAGAGGCAGCGAGGCTGGGAAAGATTTTTGGGAAACTATCAGAGCAACCAAGGCGGCCCAAAACGGGGACAAATTCAACACGGCGGCGGTTATTATCGGATGAGCGCTGCTCAAGCCGATATTATACAATAGCAGGCCGGCGAGTCCGATCATGAACAGAATGGCGAGCTTGGCGATATTCCCGATGTCGCCGATGAGAGCGACAAAGTCCCGTCGACTGTCGCGCCGCGCGATCAGGAGGGGGACAGACGACAGCAGGGCGATTTGTGTGAAGCCTACGAAATGCAACGAACTGAGACTTCTGGCCGCGAGCGCGGAGAACGGCTCCTGGAGGGCCAGGAGGGTGGCGGTCACCAGGGCGTACGCGGCGCCGCGAGGATAATCCGCGCGTCCGGTCGAAGGCGTCATTTTCGGGCGGCTTTCATTCGTAGGTCAGGACCGCACGAGCGATCGGATCGCCACGCGACCAGGGAATCGAATGTATGCATACATGTTTTCGGCCGGCGAGGGGAACGGCGCCCATCGCACTCGGGTCCGAACGCGGCTTCATTCCGGCGACCAAGTCTATTCTGGCGTTACCGAAGGACGGCGCCAGACCCGACGGCGCCGCCGCCGCGCTCGGGTTCCGCAAGGCCGCCGCTCGACGATTTCAGCGAGAATACCGCCAGCGGGAGCATGACGAGCGCCAAACCCAGAAAAAACATCGGGCTCGATACGACGCGCAATTCCGGAATCC
>DASXYQ010000138.1:0-2755 GCA_036502445.1 Roseiarcus sp.
CCCTGATCGGTCGATTGTTCTATTGGAGCTTCGTGCTCGGCGTATGGGGAGTCCTCGGCCTCGCGGGCCTCATTGCCTATTACGCGAGCCAACTGCCTCCGATCGATCAACTCGCGGTCCCGAAGCGTCCGCCCAATATCGCGGTTCTCGCCGTCGACGGATCTCTGCTGGCCAACCGAGGCGACACCGGAGGCGCGGCCGTGCACCTGAGCGAACTGCCGCCCTATCTGCCCAAGGCCTTCATCGCGATAGAGGACCGTCGCTTCTATTCGCATTTCGGCATCGATCCGGTCGGGATTTCGCGCGCGATCGTTCGCGACGTCGCGCGAGTGGGCGGCATGCAAGGCGGCTCGACGCTCACCCAGCAACTCGCGAAGAACCTGTTCCTGACGCAGGAGCGCACGCTGTCGCGCAAAATTCAGGAGGCGATCCTCGCGCTCTGGCTCGAGCGCAAATATTCCAAGGATCAGATCCTCGAGCTCTATCTCAATCGCGTCTATTTCGGCTCGGGCGCCTATGGCGTCGAGGCGGCGGCGCAGAAGTATTTCGGCAAGAGCGCCAAGTTGGTGAACCTCTCGGAGGCGGCCGTATTGGCGGGATTGATGAAGTCGCCGGTGCGGCTCGCCCCCACGCGTGATATCAAAGCCGCCAACGAGCGCGCCGCGCAAGTGATTGCCGCGATGGCGGAGCAGGGGTACGTCACGGAGGCGATGGCGAAGCTCGCGCTGTCCAGTCCCGCGGTGTTGGCGCGCCAGAAGGGCTCGGGCTCGGTCAATTATGCCGCCGACTACGTCATGGACATGCTCGACGACACTGTCGGCGCCATCGGCGAGGACATCGTCGTCACCACTACGCTCGACCCCAGGCTGCAGGCCGAGGGAGAGCGCGCGCTGACCGAGGAACTCAATGCCAAGGGCGCCAAATTCGGCGTCGCGCAGGGCGCCCTGGTCGCGCTCGATCCGGACGGCGCGGTCAAGGCGCTGATCGGGGGGCGAAACTACGCCGAGAGCCAATTCAATCGCGCGACGTCCGCCAAGCGTCAGCCCGGTTCCGCGTTCAAGCCGTTCGTCTATCTGACTGCGCTCGAGCGGGGTTTGACGCCCGACAGTGTTCGCGAGGACGCTCCGATCACCGTCAAGGGCTGGAACCCGGAAGATTATTCGCGCAAATATCTCGGCGAGGTGACGCTCACGCAGGCGCTGTCGAAGTCGCTCAACACGGTCGCGGTGCGGCTCGGCCAGGAAGTCGGGCCGAAGTCCATCGTGCGAACCGCTCATCGGCTCGGCATCTCCTCGGACCTCGAGCCGAACGCCTCGATAGCGCTCGGGACGTCCGAGGTGACGCCGATCGAACTCGTCACCGCCTATGCGGCATTCGCGAATGGCGGGATCGGTGTGCAGCCGCACGTGATCACTCGGGTCCGAACCGTCAATGGCCGGCAGCTCTACGTGCGCCGCAGCGCGAACAACGGGCGCGTCATCGAGCCGCAATATGTGGCGATGATGAATGCGATGTTGGAGCAGACGCTGCTCAATGGCGGCACCGCGGAGAAGGCCGACCTGCCCGGCTGGCAGGCGGCGGGCAAGACGGGCACCAGCCAGAACTGGCGCGACGCCTGGTTCATCGGGTACACCAGCTACCTCGTCGCGGGCGTCTGGCTCGGCAACGACGACGGCAAGCCGACAAAGAAGAGTTCGGGGGGCAATCTGCCGGTCGAGATCTGGAGCCGCTTCATGAAGGCTGCGCATCAGGGCGTGCCGGTCGGCGGCTTGCCCGGCGGCGACTGGCGCAACCCGGAAGTCGCCGTCTCCGAGGCGACTGCTTCGCCGCCGCAGGTTTCCCCGTTCGTCGGCGCGCCGTTGACCATCAACAGGGGCGGTGAAGCGGTATTGAACGCGCCCGCCGGTCGCGGCGTCTCGACGGCCGGGTCCAACGCGCCCGTTCCGCCCGCGTCGATACCGAATGGCGGCGCTGGCGCGTCCGTCGTCCCGCCACCGCGCGGCAAGGGCTTTTTGGACAAATTGTTTGGCGCGATCTGAGCGGCGGCGCGCATCGTCGGCCACGAATTCCTTTTCAGGACGGCCGATAGGCCATGTCGCGACGCCTCGAGCAAGCGACCCGATCGTCGGTCAAGCGAAGGCGGCTACGCCCTGTGTCGACGCCTTCCCGAGCCCGGGCCGCCATCGCCGCCGGCCGGTGGCGCGCCCAAATCGCCCGCGCCCGGCGTAGGCGAGGCTTCTGGCATACGCGCATAGCGCACGCCGGTGAAGAAAACGATCTGCGCTCCCGCCCGCGCAGCGGAATCGCTGTTCTTTCGAGTTTGCCCCGTTCGGAGCCTAAATAGAATGACATCGCCCATAGCCGATCCCCGAAGGCGCTGCGGCATCGTGCCGAAACGGAGCGCTTCGGAGCCCATTAGGTTGTGGGAAGGTTAATACTCGGTCAACGAGATTGCGCTATTTCTGTGGGATCCCTCGATGGTACACGGAGCGTGACTCTTGGCCTCCCAGGTCGTCCCCGTCGGCCCCCTGCCGTTTCTCGGCACGCTCGCACGCAGCGCTCGCATCGAGGATCGTCTCCTCTGGCTGCGTGTCGCGGTCGACTATTTCCTCAGCGACACGTCGCCCGACGCGGCGCTACGCGCCGAATTCGAGACGAACTTCGCCTCCTGCCTCGAAGGAGCGGACGACGAGAGCCGGCTGGCCGTCGCCAAGAAACTCGTTTCGCGCGGACATGCGCCGCCATACCTGCTGGC
>DASXYQ010000139.1:0-5371 GCA_036502445.1 Roseiarcus sp.
GGGGATCGAGCGGAGCGAGATGGCTCGGAAGGCGCGACACGTAGCGCAACCGCTTGGCGTTCACCTCCCCTGTTGCATATACTGAAAGTGAGCGGAGCTCCATGGAGCCATCTCGCTCCGCTCGATCCCCCTCATCCGTCATTGCTTCGCAATGCCACCTTCCCCCGCAAGGGGGGGGAAGGAGCGCGCCCAAGTCAGCTATTTGCGGACGATTTCGAAATCCTGATGAGAACCGAAACCGAAGCCCCTCACCTCGCCGCAGTCGTCACCAGCTTCGTCACCAGATAAGCCTCGATCGCCTCCGACCCGCCCTCGGTGCCGTAGCCCGAATCCTTCACGCCGCCGAACGGCAGTTCCGGGAGTGCGAGGCCGAGATGGTTGATCGTGACCATGCCCGCCTCGACGCGCTGTCCGATCGCGTGCGCGGAGGCGTTCGAGCGCGTGAAGGCGTAGGCAGCGAGGCCGTAGGGCAGGCGGTTGGCTTCGGAGATCGCGTCGTCGAGCGTCGTGAAAGGGTTGAGAATCGCGACTGGTCCGAACGGCTCCTCGTTCATGATCCGAGCATCGGTCGGCACATTGGCGAGCACGGTCGGCTCGAAGAAATTGCCTTTGTTGCCGATCCTCCGC
This sequence comes from Roseiarcus sp., assembly GCA_036502445.1. Lineage (GTDB taxonomy): Bacteria > Pseudomonadota > Alphaproteobacteria > Rhizobiales > Beijerinckiaceae > Roseiarcus. Next base: position 628 of record DASXYQ010000139.1, read on the forward strand.
CCGCCTGTCCTGATTTCGCCGCCTCGCGCCACCGCGTCGGCGATCAGGGATTCGAGCGCGGGAACGCGCCGCTCATTGGCGAGCGGTCCCATCGCGACGCCCTCCTCCAGCCCATTGCCGACCTTGACGGCTTTCGCCTCCGCCGTGAAGGCGTCGAGGAAGCCTTCGAAGGCCGGCTTCTCCACGAGGAAGCGCGTCGGTGAGACGCAGACCTGGCCGGCGTTGCGGAACTTCGAGGTCGCCATCGTCTTCGCGGAGGCGCCGATGTCGGCGTCGGCGCAGACGATCACTGGCGCGTGGCCGCCCAACTCCATCGTCGCGCGCTTCATATGGGCGCCGGCGAGCGCCGCCAGATGCTTGCCGACCGGCGTCGATCCCGTGAACGAAATCTTCTGAATGACGGGATGGGGGATCAGATACTCGGAGATTTCAGCGGGGATTCCATAGACCAGACCGATCACGCCCGCCGGCGCTCCGGCGTCCTGAAACGCGCGGATCAGTTCCATCGGAGAGCCGGGCGTCTCCTCCGGCGCCTTGACGATGATCGAACAGCCGGTCGCGAGCGCGGCGCAGAGTTTGCGCACGACCTGATTGATCGGAAAGTTCCACGGCGTGAACGCCGCGACCGGCCCGACCGGCTGCTTGACGGTGATCTGCAGCACATCCGGCGCGCGGGCGGGGATCACCTGGCCATAGGCGCGGCGCGCTTCCTCGGCGAACCAATCGATCGTGTCCGCGCCGACCTGCACTTCCATTTTCGCTTGGGCGAGCGGTTTGCCCTGTTCGCGGGTCATGATCCAGGCGATCGAGTCGGCGCGCTCGCGCAAGATATCCGCGGCGCGGCGCATCAGCTTCGAGCGGTCGAACGCGGAAGTCTTGCGCCAGACGGCGAATCCGCGCTCCGCGGCGGCCAGCGCGGCGTCGAGGTCCTCGCGGGTCGCGCACGGAATCTCGCCGAGCGTCTCGTCGGTCGCGGGATCGAGCACGGGCAGGGTCAGCCCCCGCGCGCCGCGGCGCCAGACGCCGTCGATGAGGAACTGGACTTGAGGATAGGTGAATGCTGTCAAGGCAGAGGTCTCCCGGAAGAAGGCGCGTTGGGTTTGGCGCCGCTCATATAGGGTTTCCCGCCTGCGTTGGGAGAGTTCGACGAACTCCTCTTGCGGGGAGGGGCCGGAGGTGGGGCGCGGCGGTGATTGGAGGCGAAGGAGTATCGCTCGAGCTAAAAAGTGCCCTCATTGGTTGTTTTCAAAAAACGACATTTTCCTTCTGAAAACCGAAATCGATGCTACTGTCCTTTTCATCGCCTTTTGCATGTCGATAACCCATGGCCAAGCTCTCAAAGAAGTCCCACAGCCCGGAGGCGCCTGCGCCCACAGCTGCGCTCGCGCCTCGCGTCGCGCTGCGACTCGAGGCGGCGGGCCGGCGGTTGCGGATTTTGGAGCGGATGACCGGCGGGCTCTCTGTCCGCCGTATCTCGCGCGCCCAGAAATCCGGGGCTCGGCGTCCGCAGCAGATGGAGGGCAATCGTCAGTCGGTCGCGCGCCCACAGTTGACCGCGGCGCGAGAGGACCTGACGGCAAAACGGAATCGCCCGGAAATGGCGCCGCAACGGCTTGAAAAGATTGAATTCGCGCCCGGCAATGGTATGGCCTCGGAAGCCTCGAAGCCACACCATCTGGTACACGGACGCGCGGCTGACCGTGCGCTCCGGCGATCTCGCAGCCCCACCTGCGGCCCAGCGGCGACGGTTGAATTCGACGCGCGCGGAGGCCGATGGGAAATTTTCCGCCTCGCAACCCCTTGGAATCGCTAAAAACCGGAAAAGAATCTCGGAAACGCCGCGGCCGGAACAGCGGAGCCTCTCGGATGGTCGACCCACCCTCCGCGGCTTCAGGTCGCCGCCGCCAGCGGAAAATGGCACGCCACCTGCCTTCGGCCCTCGATCTCCCGCAGCGCCGGCGCCTCACCCACGCATCGCTCCTGCGCGAACGCGCACCGCGCGGCATAGGGGCAGCCGGCCGTCGCCTCGGCGCGCGGCGGCGGGTCGGGGCGCGCCAGCGGCGCTTGCCCGAGTTTTGGCGCGGCGTCGACGAGTTCGCGCGTATAGGGATGCGCCGGCGCTGTCAGCAGGGCGTCGGAAGGCCCCGTCTCCACGAAGCGGCCGCGGAACATCACCGCGATCTCCTCGCAGATGTGGCCGACGACCGCCAGATCGTGGCTGATCAGGAGATAGGTCACGCCGGCGTCGCGTTGCAGGTCGCTCATCAGGTTCAGCACCTGCGCCTGGATCGACACGTCGAGCGCCGAGACCGGCTCGTCCGCGACGACGAGCTTGGGCCGCGTGATCAGCGCGCGCGCGATGGCGATGCGCTGGCGTTGGCCGCCGGAGAATTCGTGCGGATATTTTCGCGCCGAGGCGGCGTCCAGGCCTACGGCGGCGAGCGCCTCGGCGACGCGCCCGTCGCGCTCGGCGCCTGAGGTCGCGGCCAGATTCGCCAACGGCTCGGCAACGATGCGCGCCACGCTCTGGCGCGGATCCAGTGAGCCGTAGGGATCCTGGAAGATCATCTGGAAGTGCGCGCGCATCGCCTTCAACTCGCCGCGCGAAAGCGCGAACAGCGAGCGGCCCTCCAACCGGACCTCGCCCGAAGTCGGGAGCAGCAGCGCCATGACCGCTCGCGCAACGGTCGATTTGCCCGAGCCGGATTCGCCGACGATTCCGAATGAACGCCCCGCCTCGACGACGAAGCTGACCCCGGCGACGGCACGACGCCGCGGGCGCGGCGCGAACCATCTCGTTCTCGCGAGCAGGAAGGTCTTCTCGAGATCGACGACCTCTAGCAACGGCGCGCTCACGTCTGTCGCCCCAACTCGTCGACCCGGATGCATCTGACGAGATGGTCCTCCGCGACGGTCACCGGCGGCGGCGGCTCGAGGCGGCAGGCCTCGATCGTGAAAGGGCAGCGGCCGGCGAATGGGCAACCGCTCGGCGCCTCCGAAGCGGAAGGCGCGGCGCCCGCGATCGCGCGCAGCCTTGTCCCGCGCGGCGCGCCCAGGCGCGGCCGCGCCTCGAGCAAAGCGCGCGTATAAGGATGGCGCGCCTCGCCCAGCACCGCCGCGACCGGCCCCTCCTCCATCACCGCGCCGCCATACATCACCAGCACGCGCCGGCAATGCCGCGCGATCACCGCCAAGTCATGGCTGACCAACAGCATCGCCATGTCTTCCTCGCCGCTGAGGCTCGCCAAGAGATCGAGGATCTTCGCCTGCACGGTGACGTCGAGAGCGGTCGTCGTCTCGTCGGCGATGATCAATCGCGGCCGACAGCTCAACGCCATCGCGATCATCGCGCGCTGCCGCTCTCCGCCGGAAAGCGCGAACGGATAGGCGCGCGCCATTCCAGCGGGATCGCGCAATTGGACGCGATCGAGCAACCTGACCGCCTCGGTCCAGGCGGCGGCTTTCGACAGACCGCGGTGCAGGATCAGCGGCTCCGCGACCTGCGCGCCGATCCGGTGCAGCGGGTTCAGCGCGCTCATCGGCTCCTGAAAGATCATCGCGATGCGGTCGCCGCGCAGCTTTTGCATTTCGGCCTCGCCGAGCTCGGCCAGGTTCCTTCCCTCGAAGCGCAGCCTGCCCGATACGACCGCGCCGTCGGGCAGCAGCCCCATCAAAGCGAGCGCGGTCATCGTCTTGCCGGAGCCGGACTCGCCGACGATTCCGAGGCTCTCGCCCGCCGACGCAAAGAACGATATCTCGCGCACGACGCGCCGCGGTCCATGAGGCGTCGGCAGGTCTACCGCGAGATCCACGACCTCGAGCAGCATTTCAGCGCCGCGCCCGCAGCCGCGGATCGAGCGCGTCGCGCAATCCGTCGCCGAGCAGATTGAGTCCGAGCACGCTGAGCGCGACCGCGAGGCCGGGGAAGATCGCCAGTCGCGGCGCCACATACATCCAGGCCTGCGCATCGGCGAGCATCCGGCCCCAGGAGGCTAGCGGCGGCTGCGCGCCGAGCCCGAGGTAGGAGAGCGCGGCTTCGGCGAGAATGGCGATGGCGAACTGGATCGTCGCCTGCACGATCAGCGCCGGCGCGACGTTCGGAAGCACATGGTGAAACGCGATGGCGAACGGCCCGCGCCCCGCGGCGCGCGCCGCTAGCGCGAACTCGCGAGCGAGCACGCCGTTGGCCGTCGCTCGAGTCAATTTGGCGAAGATCGGCACGTTGGCGATGCCGATCGCGAGGGTGGCGTTGACGACGCCGGGGCCGTAGGTCGCCGTCAGCAGAATAGCCATCAGCAGGGCCGGGAAGGCGAAGGTGAAATCGCACAGCTTCATGATCGCGTCCTCGACGAGGCCCTTGGCGCTCGCGGCGAAGAGGCCAAGCGTGACGCCGAATGCGAGGCCGATGCCGACCGCGATCACGCCGACGAGCAGGGAGACGCGGGCGCCGGCGAGAATCTGCGAGGCGACGTCGCGGCCCAGCGCGTCCGTGCCGAGCCAATGCGCCGCCGAGGGGTTCTGCAGCTTGTGGGGAATGTCGAGCGCCCCTGGCGGATACGGCGTCCAGACCAGCGACAGCGCCGCCGCGAAGATCAGCAGCGCCACCAGGATCACGCCGAGACGCAGGCTCGCGTCGTGGCGCGCATCCCCTCCTTCGAGCGTCAGACTCATGCGCCCGCCCGCAGCCGGGGATCTATCGCCGCCGATACGAGGTCGACCAGCAGGTTCACGGCGATGACGAACG
>DASXYQ010000140.1:0-2909 GCA_036502445.1 Roseiarcus sp.
CCGGCGCTCGCCGACGTGTTCCCGCGGAAGCCGCTGCCGTCACTGTCGTTGGTGAAGGTCGTGGACCCCGAAATGGTATTGGCGTTGACGCCCGCGCCCGCGCCGACGTAGGGGGTGAAGCCCCAGAACCTGCCGAGGTCGAAATAGGCGCTGGCCAAGCCCAGATTGTTGTATTGCTTGGCGTTCAAGACCCCGGTGCAGGACACTGGCGCCCATAGATAGCCCACAGGAACGCTCGTCGGAGCCGTTACATCGTTGGTCGTGACGTTGACGGTGTTCGACACAGGCGACGCCGTATTCGGGCACAGCGACTTTTGCTGATATCCCAGTCCGGGTCCGTTCCAGAAGCTGTAGGTCGCCTCAAACCGCAGGAAATTGTTCACGCGGAAGCCGAGACCGACATCGAAAACGGCGTCGTCCCTAATCTTGTTGTTACCACGAAAGACGGGAGCTTTTGTGGAAGCGCTGCCGACTGGCGAGTCGTTATAGCCCACCCCCGTGCCGGGAATGTCATAGAGGACCGGGGGGATGAGGCCGGCGGACGGCACGATGGTCGGTGCATTCCCCTCGCCGTAACCGAGATCGCCGCGGATATACCAGTTCGAGCCGATCTCGACCTCGGGGTTGCTCACGGGCTCCCCCAGCGGCGGCGGCGCGGTCCCGAACAGGTCGGCGGCCTGCGTCGGCGTCGCCGCGATCGCCAGACCTGCGAGAGCAACAGCGGCAAATTTCTTCATCGACTCCGTCCCCATCGCGGCGCTTCGGCGCAACCGCCGAACAGCTCGGGGACAACTTTACCGAGAAACATTAATTTGGATTTAACCTAACAACTTACCCGAATCTTCCCGCAGGCAATCATTTGTTAACAATCGACGAAGCTCTGCCGCGACAGGAAGTCGGTCAAACGTTCCGCGAAACCTCGCCGCGTCGCGGTCTTCGGCGGCCTGCGCGTCTGATACTGCGCGGGGCGGAAGGGGCACGGCCAACCCTGCCAAGGCGAAGTCTCGAACCAGTTGAAGTAGTCGAGCGCGAACCGCGCCTCCCCGCGCCAGAGCTCGAATTGCCAGGGCTTCGGGCTGTTGACGAAGTGCAGGACGATCGGCGCGATCCGCGCCTCGAGATCGAGCAGGAGAAAGTCGCCCATGAAGTTGCAACGCGGCGAAAGCGGCGCGAATCGGCCCGCGACCAGCGAGTTGAGCGCGCTCTGCTCCATGAAGGCGAAGCGATCCGGCGTCTCGCGCAGGGCGCTCGCGGCGCGGGCGGCGAGGTCCTGCTCGCGCCAGGCCGCGCGGTCGATGACCATCAGGCCAGCGTTGAAATAAGGCGTCTCGAGCTCGAGGCCCAGGGATCGACGATAGGTCTGAAACTGCTTCGCCAGCGCGCCGCCCTTGTAATCCATCAGGTAGATCATGTCGAAGGCGGCGGCGAGCGGACGTCCCCCAAGATCGATGTCGGCGAGCCGCCCGAGGCCGGGCCGCGCGACGCGCATGTCCGCGTCCATGGAGATCAGGCGCGGGTAGGACTCGGGCAATATCTGGTCGAGAAACAGCCGACGGAACACCGCCGGGGAGAAACGTCCCCTGCCCGCCAGGCCATCGGCCCAACCGGTGAAATCGAGGGTCAGCAAATTGATCCTGCCGCGAAGCTCGGGATCCAGCCGCTCGAAACCGGGCGCCACGTCGCCCGGTTCGCAGACAATGAAAATGTCGAATGCGTCCGCGTCGCCCTGACCGATCAGGGAAGCCGCGGTGAAGACCGCGGGACGAAAGAAAGCGCGGTCGGGAGTGAAGCAGAGCGCGGTTTTCATGGTCTCGCCCGAAGTCCCGATCAGCCCGGAACCGGATCGGCGGCGGCCAATTGGCGATAATAGTCGGCGACCCGATCGTGCCACGAGCGCCGCGACTGAATGTGCTCCACGCCGGGCAGCCGCGTCGGCAATTCGAGCGCGGCGAGCAGACCCTCGATCTCGCGTCGGGCGGCGTGCTGCGAGGTCGTCAGGGCGCCTCCGTTCGCCCCTTCCTCGATCGGGTCGAGCGCGGTGAGCCCGATGGGAAACAATTCGCGGAAGATGACGCGGTCGTGCAGCCCGTCTGCCACGCGGAAGCGTAATTCCCTCGACAGCCGCGCAATGCTGACGGCGATCTGGCGCGCGTTGTTGCTGGCGATCGAGGCCATGCGGTTGCGCACCATCACCCAATCGATGATTCCATTGTCGACGAGGCGGCGCTTGCGTCGCGCCTGCATCACGAGATCGGCGTATTGCGAGACCGCGCCGCGTTGCGTGCGGTCGTGCTGCACGCGCGAGAACACGTCGATATCGATGTAACTGTCGTTGAGCGGGGAGACGAGCGTGTCGGCGAGCGAATGGGCGAGTCGCATCAGATAGGAGTCGCTGGCCGGCGTATCGATCACGACGAACTCGTATTCGTGCTCGACGGCGCCGATCGCGTCGGCGAACATCGAGAACTCCAGCGCCTCGTTGGCGCGAATGTCGTTGCTTTCGCCGCGCCGCATCGCGCAATGCAGCGGCAGTTCGATTGGCCAATGCGCGTGGCTCGACCAGGACCGCCGGTTTTCGAAGAACCGCGTCAGCGTCTGCTGGCGTGTGTCCAGATCAATGCAGGCGACCTTGTAGCCCGCCTTGAGCAAGGCGACTATCAAATGAATCGAAAGCGTGGATTTGCCGGCGCCGCCCTTTTCGTTGCCGACGACTATCACGTGCGCGCTGCGCAATTCCGGCTCGTCGTTGTCGAAGTCCATGAGCCGCCCGAATCGCTGAAATGCCCCTAGGGGAAGCATAACCATTTTATCGGCCGCCGCCAAACTCGCCCAATGCGTGAATCGGCGCTTCCTGCAAACGCCCAGAAACTCATGCCACGATAGGCGATGTGACTTTGCGACGCCGATCT
>DASXYQ010000141.1:0-4118 GCA_036502445.1 Roseiarcus sp.
CTGCGCCCGCCCGCGGATCTCGAGGCAGCCTATGTCGAAAAGGCGCGTCTGCGCGCGCGCCGGCAAGACCAGTATCGCGCGCTTCGCGACACGCCGTGCGTGACCTTGGACGGAGTGCCGATCGGCCTGCATATGAACGCCGGCCTGACGATAGATCTCCCGCATCTCGAGGAGACTGGCGCGCAGTCGATCGGGCTGTTTCGCACCGAACTGCAATTCATGCTCGCAACGCGGTTTCCGCGGCTGGACGCCCAGGAGGCGTTCTATCGAACGGTTTTGGACGCGGCTGGAGAGCGCCCCGTCACTTTTCGCACGCTCGATATCGGCGGCGACAAGGTGCTGCCCTACATGAAGGGCGAGGAGGAAGAAAATCCGGCGCTGGGCTGGCGCGCGGTTCGGATCGGCCTCGACCGGCCGGCGCTGCTGCGCCTGCAGATGCGTGCGATGGTGCGCGCCGCCGCGGGCCGCCGATTGCGTGTCATGATCCCGATGGTCTCGACTGTCGCCGAGTTCAACGCGACGCGAGAATTCATGCGGCGCGAACTCGCCTTCGCCAAGCATTGCGGTCGCACACTGCCGGAATCGCTTGAGCTCGGAGTGATGGTCGAAGTGCCCTCGCTGCTCTGGCAGCTCGAGGAGATCGCCGAAGCCGCCGATTTTCTGTCGGTCGGCTCCAACGACCTCATGCAATATCTTTACGCCGCCGACCGCGACAACAAGCGCGTCGCGGAACGGTTCGATCCGTTGTCGGCCGGATTTCTGCGGGCGCTGAAGGCGATCGCCGACGTCGGCGCGCGTCATGGCAAGCCGGTCGCGCTCTGCGGCGAGATCGGCGGAAGGCCGCTCGAGGCGATGGCGCTCATCGCGATCGGTTATCGCGATCTGTCGATGTCGGCGGCGGCGATCGGCCGACTAAAGGCGATGGTGTTGTCGCTGGAAGCCTGCGCGGCGTCGCGGGAGATTCAGGGCATGCTCGCTGTCGGCGGCGACCAGGCGAGCCTGCGAGAGCCGCTCGAGGCGCTGGCCAAACGCCTCGCCGTGCGACTGTAGCCGCCCTTCTCCCGCGCTTCGCGGGAGAAGGTGGCGCGAAGCGCCGGATGAGGGCTATATCGGATCAACTGTCTTGCCCTGTCGCCCCAGCTTGCCTCACCCCAACCCCTCTCTCGCGAACAGCGGGCGAGGGGCTGCCCGAAGTTCGAACCGCCAAAATGACCGTCAACGCCAATCTCGATCTGATCCTGCGCCGCTATGAGGAATTGGGCTCGCGCCTGAGCGCAGGCGTCGCCGGCGCCGAGTACGCCAAGCTTTCCCGCGAACTCGCCGAACTCGAGCCGATCGCCGCCGCCATCAGGACCCTGCGTGCGAAGGAGCGGGAAAGGGCCGAACTCGACGCCATGCTCGCGGATCCCTCGCTCGACGCGGAAATGCGTGACATGGCCGAGGCGGAGCTCCGGGACGCCGTTGCGGAGGCCGAGAAGACGGCCCAGGAAATCCGCGTCTCGCTGCTGCCCAAGGACGCGGCCGACGATGGCAACGTCATTCTCGAGGTGCGCGCCGGGACGGGCGGCGACGAGGCCGCTTTGTTCGCGGGCGATCTGTTCCGCATGTATGTCAAATATGCGGAGTCGAAAGGCTGGAAGGTCGAAGTGCTCTCCGCGAGCGAAGGCACGTCTGGCGGCTACAAGGAAATCATCGCCGAAATCGTCGGGCGCGGCGCCTTCGCCAAGCTGAAGTTCGAGAGCGGCGTGCACCGCGTGCAGCGCGTGCCGGCGACAGAGACGCAAGGGCGCATCCACACCTCCGCCGCGACCGTCGCCGTGATGCCGGAGGCGCAAGAGATCGACTTCGAGATCAACGAGTCGGACTTGAAGATCGATACGATGCGTTCCAGCGGCGCCGGCGGCCAGCACGTCAACAAGACAGAATCGGCGATCCGGATCACGCATCTGCCGACCGGCGTTGTGGTGGCGATGCAGGAAGAGCGCTCGCAACACCGCAACCGCGCCAAGGCGATGGCGCTATTGCGCTCCCGCATTCTCGACGCAAAGCAACAAAAGGCCGACGAGGAGCGCTCGCAGCACAGGCGCACCCAGGTCGGTTCGGGCGATCGGTCGCAGCGCATCCGCACCTATAATTTCCCGCAGGGACGCATGACCGATCATCGCATCAACCTCACGCTCTATTCGCTCGACCGCCTGATCGAGGGCGAAGGCCTCGATGAAGTGATCGATGCGCTGACCGCCGAGCGGCAGGCGCAATTGCTGGCCGATCAGGCGGCGAATTGACGTCGGCGGGCCGCTCCGCGAAGCTCCATGCGCGGGAGGCGGATCGCGCTGGGGAGGAATCGAAGATGTCGCCGAGTGAGTGCGAAAGCGCCGCGGCCCGCGCACCGTTGCGGCATCCGGGCCCGTCGTCCGCCGTCTTCGTCCGCCTGCCCCGCTTTGCACGAGGACAGGCGATCGGGCTGCTCGGCGGCTCCTTCAATCCGCCGCATGACGGGCATCGCCTGATCTCGGAGGTCGCGTTGCGCCGCTTGCGGCTGGACCGCCTTTGGTGGCTCGCCACTCCCGGCAATCCCTTGAAATCCACCGCCGGCCTGACCGAGATGCACAAGCGGCTCGAAGCCGCGGAGCGACTGGCCCGAGACCCTCGAATCACGATCACCGGCTTCGAAGCCGAAATCGGTTCGCGTTACACCTGGGACACGATCGCCTGGTTGGAGCGGCGGGCGGCTGGCGTGCGCTTCGTCTGGATCATGGGCGCCGACAATCTGAGCCAGTTTCATCTCTGGCGTCACTGGCGAGCCATCGCCGATCTCGTGCCGATTCTCGTCGTGGATCGCCCGGGCTCGACGTTGCGGGCGCTGGGCAGCCGCGCGGCGCACGCCCTGGCGCGATATCGCTGGCCCGAAAGCGCCGCATCGCACTTGGCCAGCCTCGCTCCCCCCGCCTTCGTCTTCCTCCATGGGCCTCGCTCGAGCCAATCCTCGACCGCGCTGCGCCACGCCGCGAAATTGGATGGATCTCCGTCTTGAAAAATTAACACGCGCGCGTCATGTTTGCTTCAGAGCCGGTCGCATCGGCCGGACGCAGGAGAGGATGCCGCCGCTGACCCTTTCGCATGAGACCCAAGAAACTGGAGCCCGCTCCTCGCGCAGCCGCCCGCCTGCGCTCGAAAAGGAGGGATCCCCGATCGACGGGCGCCTCGCCCAGACCGTGATCGAAGTCCTCGAAGACGCCAAAGCCGAGGATATCATCTCCATCGACCTGACGGGCAAAACCACACTCGCTGACCTGATGATCATCGCCACCGGACGCTCGAACGTCCACGTGGGCGCCATCGCCGACCGCGTGGCGCGCGCGTGCCGCGCGGCGGGCTTCCCCTCGCCCCGGATCGAAGGCGTTCCCCACTGCGACTGGGTGCTGCTCGACGCCGGCGACGCGCTCATTCATATTTTCAAACCCGATGTCCGGCAGTTCTACAATCTCGAGAAGCTGTGGAGCGCCGATCGACCGGGCGATAGTCGGCACGCCCGCTCCAGTTGAGCGCGATTGCGTCTGACAGTCGTCGCGGTCGGCCGAATGAAGGTCGGCCCGGAGAGGGAACTGCTCGCGCGCTACGTCGAGCGGGCAGGAGCGGTCGCCGCCTCGGTCGGCTTCTCCCGCATAGATTGGCGCGAGGTCCCTGAAGGCCGCTTCGGGCGAATCGAGGACCGACGCGCCGAAGAAGCGCGCGCGATCCTCGCGGCCGTGCCGAAGGACGGCTGGCTCGCCGCTCTGGACGAACGCGGCGCCGCCCTGACGAGCTCACAATGGGCGGCCGAGATTCGTCGCGCGCGCGACAATTCGATCCCTGCCTACGCGGTCGCCATCGGCGGTCCGGACGGCCTCGACCCGATGCTGCTGGCGGCGGCGCGCTCCACGATCAGCTTCGGCGCCATGACTTGGCCGCACCAGTTGGTGCGCGTGATGGCCGCCGAGCAGCTCTACCGCGCGCTGTCGATCCTGGCGGGGCATCCGTATCATAGGGGCTAGCGGCCGGCGGAGCCGGGAGAATTTTCCCGTTTCGTTACTTTTCAAGGCTTTGCGGATAGGGAAATTTTCCCTCCCTGCCGCGGA
>DASXYQ010000142.1:0-4591 GCA_036502445.1 Roseiarcus sp.
GAGGCGTAGAAAGCCAGGCTCAGCGCGAGCAGCACGACCTTCTTCAGATTATTTTGGGAATTGAGGCTCCAGACCAGCGCAAGCGAGAGGGCAAAGAAAAGACCAAAATCAATCGTTGGAAACAACATGGGCGCCAGCCGGCCGGCCTTCGATCAGCGGGATCAGGAAGTCCGCGAATCTGTCGGCGCTCAGTCTATAGCCGTCCAGCGTCATGTGCACGAAATCGTGCGCCATCAGCGGCGGAGTGGCGGCTGCCCAGGCCTGCGCACCGCAAGGGCCGGGCATGACCGAGGACCAATCCCAGAAGATCGCGCCCAGGCGCTCCGCGAGCTTGCGTTGCGCATCGCGCACCGCTCCGAGCTTCGGCGGCGTCGGAAACCGGCATTGTCCGCCGCCGGGGCCCGCGGCGATCTGCGCGGGCGTCGTGCAGTCTTGACCGACGCCGGCGGCATGGCAGATCCCCGCCGGCCGCGCCGCGTCGGGCGGACCGATCATGACGATGCGCACGCCGGGTCTGACCTCCATCAGTCGATGAACGATCTGCTCGTACTGCGCGACATAGGAGGCGACATCAAGGTTGTCGTTGAAGCCTTCATTGGTGCCGAAGGAGAGCACGACGTAATCGGGCGCCATGCGGCGAAGGTCATCGGCGAGATTCTCGGTCGTCAGCCGCTGCAGGCACTGCACGGTGGCGCCGGGGAAGCCCAGACTCAGGTATGAGACACCATCGCCTTCGCGACCCACATCGACGCCCGTCACCGTCACCGGCGCGTCGGTGAGCGCGCGCACCGCGATCTCGCGGAAGCCCACCGGCGTGCCCGTCGCCGGCGCCCGCAGCTCCAGCGTCGCCCGCTCGTCCGCGGCGCCGTCGAGGTCGATCGATCCGGTCGGCGTCCCGTCGATCAACACTTCCGCTTTCCCGCCGCCGGGCTCCTTGAGAAACGCCACCTCGACCCGATCATAGCTTCGCCCGCCCCGCGAGCGCAGGCTCAAGGCGGCGCCGGCTCGGCGCGCGATCGCGTTGAAGCCGGAGAGAAAAAATCGGCGGTGCGCGTCCGACTTCTGCAACGCCTCGTAGGTCCAGCCATCCGAGGCGTCGCTCTCGAACAGCGCCGAGCGCACGCCGATATGCGGCCTGCCCGGTACGATATAGGCGTCGCCGCCGCTTCCGAAGGCTTGCTGCAGGCGCTCCCGCACCCGACCGGTGAAGAAGTCAGCGGCGGTGTGACTGTCGCCGAGTTGCAGAACCGTCACGCGGTGCGAGGCGAAAATATCCGACTCCAGTTCGCCATAGGTAGAAATCCCGGTAGATAGACTGTTCGCGGAGGGCGCGGCCGCCTCCAGCGCCGCCAATGCAGTCCCTTCGCGGTGGGAAGCGGTCCGGAGCGGAAGTCGGCTCGAAAACAGGCTCGCCGCCCGCGCCATCGCGACGCGCAGGAGCTTCGCCGCTCCGTCGGGCGCCGATATCGTCGCGACGCCGTTACGATGACGCGGGTCGAACAGCGGCGCCCCCGACAGCGCCGCGGCGTCGCCGAAGGCGTACTTGCCGGGCATTCGCAAAGCGGCGGCCTTCGCCAACTGCCGTTGCGCCGCCGCGCCGAGCCGCGGCGAGACGATTTGGGCTTTCGACAACATTTCCGCGACGGCGAGCGCACGCGCTGGCTCGGCTGCGTCGACGTCGCGCCCTAGCTCTGGATCCGGTAAAAGCCCCGCGGCCGTCGCCCCGATCAGCAGGATCAGCGCCCAAGCGATGAGCGCAAACGAATTGCGCAACCCCTCACCTCGCCCCAAGCTGGCTGGGGCACTCGCTCTCGAGATCGCGCCCCCGCTGTTTCAGACTCGCCAATATGGCGGGATAGAAAGTATCCAACACCATATCGTATCCGGCGGTCGTAAAATGTACGCCGTCCGTTGCGCGAACCTGTATCATAACATTTTTTGCGTTCGGGAGAAAGGGCTTGTATTCATCGGGTGCCTGCCCCGAAGTCCAGGGGGGCGCGTAGACGGCGAGCGGAGAGCCGACCGCACTGACGGCGGCGGCGAACAGCTGATTCTTGGCGATCGCGTCGGCGTTTGCGACGGAATCGAGCATCACAGGCAGTCCGAGCACGAGGATCGAGCCGCCCTTGGCGATCGCTTTGCGCACGAGATCCTCCACGAGGGCCTTGTAGCGGGCGTCGAACGCCGGCCCGGGGAACGCGACACGCTGCTTCCTGTCCTCCTCGACGATCGGCTGCCGATCGTTGATGCCGAAAGAGCCGACGAACAGATCCACCCCGGGAACCTCAGTGAGCGTCGCGACCTCGGTGGGCCAGTTGAACTGGTCGAGCCGGGTGAGTCCGGTCCCGTTCTTGCCGTGGCGAATCAGCTTCAGCCTCTCGGCCAGGCATTTGTCTTTTCCGAGGCGTCGAAACATCGCGCCCCAGAGGCCGTCCGCCATCGAATCTCCCACGAAAGCGACGCGAATCGGCGCCGGCGCCGCCGCGGCAAAATTGGATCCGGCGAGAAGCGCCGCTGCGAAAATCGCCCCGCTCGCGGCGATCCGAACCCAAGAAATCCATTTTTGATGCATTTGCCTCGCGCCTTCGCCTTGCGGTCGTTGTCTAGTTCGGCGCGGGCGGGGCCGCAGGCGCCGACTGCGCGACGGCCTGCCTCCTCCGGTGATGTCTCTTCTTCTTGGCTGGCGTCTTGCGGCCGCCGGGAGCGGCCGCCTTCGACTCGCTGGCCGAAGCGACGACAACCGGGAAGCCCGCCGCCGTTGCCGCTTTCTGCCACATGCGGGTGTAGCCCGCCATACCAAAGTGCACGCCCTCGGCGGCGTGAATCGACGGGTCGCAAAACGAGGCGTCCTGCATGCTCACATAGACGACCGACGTGCCCGCGAGTTCGGCCTTCAGGATTTCGTCGAGCTTCTTCGAATAGGCCTCCCAAGGCTTGAGCACGCAGGGAGGTCCCATCCAGACCAGCTTGACGCCGAGCTGGTCGGCCGTCGCAACGATCGTCTGGACGCGCGCTTTCACGTCGAGCGCGCCGCCCACCGCGTCATTGGTGCCGAGGCTCATGAAGACGGTCTCGCCCCTCTTCGCCTGCCGCAATTGATCGAGCACGGCGCCGCTGTAGATCGCAACGCTGTTCTTGGCGGTCGAGGGTAGTTTGGCCGCCCAGTTCACCCCCACGCCGAGACTGTCGCCGATCACTCTTCCCTCCTGGGCGAAGGCGAGCGAGGGCGCGGCGAACGCGAGCAGCCCGAGGACGAAGCGGCGCATCGGCATGCAAGTCACCTGAAAGGGCAAAGGTTTCGTCTCCACGGAATCATGGCATAGTTAAAGGATGATGAAGCCCGGCGCTATTCGCAACGAAAGCGCCACCGCCCGTAGCGCCACGGGCGCTTCCACGACGCCTCCGACGGGCAGACGCCCGGCGGCGGATCGAAGCCCGTCGCGCCCCAGGGATGGCAACGACAGATACGCGCGGCCGCCATCCAGCCCCCCGCCCAGAGTCCGTGATGACGGATAGCGTCATCGGCGTACGCCGAGCAAGTGGGAAGATAGCGGCAGTGCCGGCCTATCAGGCCGGACAGACTCAATTGATAGAGGCGGATCAGCGCCCGTGCGCCCTGCCGCGGCGCCGATCGAAGCGCGTTCACGCCCTCGCGCTCGCCGGCGTCCGAGCGCCCTCCGCGGCCGCGATCTGGCCGAGCGCATCAACCACCGCATCGAAGGTCAGCATCGTCGAGGCGTGTCTCGCCTTGAAATCCCTGACCGGCTCCAGAGCCGCAAACTCGGCCCATTTTCCCTGCGGCGGCGGCCCGTTGGCCTTCAGCATCCGAAGCATCGTCTCGCGCAATTCGACGAGTTCATTGGGCGTCGCGCCCATTATGCCGCGCGCCATCAACGACGACGAGGCCTGGCCCAGCGCGCAGGCCCTCACGTCATGCGCAAAATCGCTGACGCGGCCGTCTCTGACGCAGAGATCCACCGTCACCGTCGAGCCGCAGAGCCGTGAATGCGCCCTGGCGCTCGCGTCCGGCGCGGCGAGGCGACCGAGGCGAGGGATGTCGGCCGCGAGCTCCAGCACCCTTTTGTTGTAGATATCATCCAACATGACAAGCTGTTCTTCCCGACTGGCGGAACGATCTGGCCCTACTATATAGGCCGACGAGCCTTCGAAGTGGAGGGTCTCCAGGTTCGAGGCGCGGCCTCGCTTGCAATCCCAATCTCGAAGAGGCCGCCATGGACGATATCGTCAAGATAAAGCCCTTTCGCACCGAACCCGTGCAGAAGCCGACCCGGGAAGAGGCGGAGGCGGCCGTGCGGACGTTGATCGCCTGGGCGGGGGATGACCCCGACCGCGAAGGGCTCGCCGACACGCCTCGGCGCGTCGTCAAGGCATATCAGGATTTCTACGCCGGCTATGGAGAAAATCCGAACGAGGAGCTCGCGCGCGTCTTCACCGAAGTCGAGGGCTATGCCGACATGGTGGTGGTGCGGGATATCATTTTCTTCTCGCATTGCGAACACCACATGGCGCCGTTCTCCGGCAAAGCGCATGTCGGATATTATCCCCGCGAAGGGGTGGTCGGGCTTTCCAA
>DASXYQ010000143.1:0-7029 GCA_036502445.1 Roseiarcus sp.
TGTCCCGAAGCACGATCGCCAAGCCGGCCGACCCGGAAAATCCGGTGAGCCAGAGCAGGCGTTCGTCCGAGGCCGGAACGTTTTCGTTCTGGTGTCGGTCGGCGCGGGGCACGATGAATCCCGCCAGCCCGAGCCTGCCGAGTTCCGTGCGCAAGGCCAGCGTCCTCTCGGCGCCATGCGCGGGGCCGCCGAGGCTGGCGAACGATTGAAACCGGCTTTCGAATCGCTCCGAACGATCTTCTTTCATCCGACCTCCGCGGCCTCGACGACATGGCCGATGAACGGCAGCTCGCGGTACGCATGCGCGACATCCATCCCATAACCGACGACGAACAAATCGGGGCAGACGAAGCCGATGAAGTCGGCCTTCACGTCGACCTCGCGCTTGCCCGGTTTTTGCAGCAGCGCGCAAACGAGAACGCGCCGCGCGCCGCGCGCAACCAGCAGATCCTTGGCGTAGGCGAGCGTCCGACCCGATTCCAGAATGTCGTCGATCAACAGGATATCCCGATCCCTCACCGACGATTCGATATCCCTCAGAATCGCGACGACGCCGGTGGAGACCTTCCCCGTTCGATAGCTCGAAAGATGAAAGAATTCGACGTGCGGCTCGAGACCGACGCGATAGAGCGCGCGCAGCAGATCCGCGGCGAACATGAACGAACCTTTCAGGATCGCGACGACCAGCAGGTCTTTGGGGTCGGCGGCGGCTATTTCCCGGGCCAGCTCGGCGGTTCGCTCCGCTATCGTCTTTTCATCGAACAGAATCTTCACTTGTCGCGCTCCGCTCATGAACCCTCCGCGCCGGGCGTCGCCTTGGTCCCCGCTTCGACAAATCTGACTATAACATCGTTCGCCGCTTCCGGCGGCGCCTCGAGTCTGGCTGCGAATCTGACGCGCTCGGCGCGCTCGAGACGGCGCCTCGGAGCCCGGGCCGTCCAGACGTAGAGCTCTCCGCCGTCGGAACCGCGCAAGGCGATCCTCAAGTCGGGCGATGTCGTTTGCGCGGCGCGCAGGTTCACGATCCACCCATCGATCATCAGGTACCTCTTTTCGCCGGCTTCCCCCAAGCGGGCGCGGACGTCTTGGATCGCGAGGCCACGCGGGTTCACCGGCAAACCGATCGCCGCGTAGACCGGCGCCACGAAAGGGGCCATCGCGACCACGCGCGCTCGCGCGGCCAAGGCCGACATTGAGCCCGCCACGAGGCAAGTCGCCGCGAGCGGGATAAAAATGCGGCGCACTGCATTGGCCGATTTTGGATCCCCGGTCGAGTCGCAGGGTCCGTCCGAAGTCCACGCTGCGCCCGATGACGAAAGGACCGCGGACAATGGAATTCGAGGCGCCGCCGATTCTCGGTCTTCAGGCCGAGATTCGCTCGTCTCGGGCGTGAGGGGTTCGCCCAAAGTGTGGTATGAACGCACCCAGGCGCGTCGGGCCATATTCATTGCCGAATCACCTTGTTTCTGGCGCGGCGTCGCCGCTGTTCGCATTGGTCGCGTACGTGGTTAAGGGCGCGTTAAGGATAGTCGCCGCCTTAATGAGGGGTCTCGTGCTGTGCTTCGAGAATGTCGGCCTGCGCTACGGCATGGGCGCCGAGGTCGTAGGAGATCTCAATTTCAGCGTCGACCCGCAGAGCTTTCAGTTTCTCACCGGCCCGTCGGGCGCGGGCAAGACGACGATCTTGCGCCTGATGCTGTTGTCGCTACGCCCGACGCGCGGCACGATCCAGATATTCGGCGAGGATGCGTCCAGACTCGACAAGGACGTGATCACCGGCTTTCGGCGACGAATCGGGGTCGTGTTCCAGGATTTTCGGCTTCTCGATCATCTCACGACCTACGAGAACGTGGCCTTGCCGCTTCGCGTCATGGGCCGCAACGAGGCGAGTTACCGCGCCGAAGTCGTAGAACTCCTGGATTGGGTCGGGCTCGGAGACCGAAAGAATGCTCTTCCGGCGGTGCTTTCCGGCGGAGAAAAGCAGCGGGCTGCGATCGCGCGCGCCCTGATCGCGCGGCCGGAACTGCTCCTGGCGGACGAACCCACAGGCAACGTCGACCCCGCGATGGCCAAGCGACTCCTCAGACTTTTCGTAGAGTTGCACAAATCGGGTACGGCGATCGTGATTGCGACCCATGACCTGGCTCTGATGGATCAGTTCGGCTACGCGCGGCGCCTCGTAGTCGGAGACGGACGGCTCACTGTATACGACGCGGAAACGGCATGAACGACGGTTCGGGCGGCGAACTGCCAATACCCGCGGATTCTCAATTGAAGCGGGACATGCCGTTGGTGCCAGCCGATTCCATCGCCGGTCGGGCGCTGGTGGTCGTGATCGCGATCATGACTTTTTTGGCATGCCTGACGGCCGTGGGCGCGTTGCTGATCGCGGAGGCCTCGCAAGGCTGGCGAGCCGACGTTTCGCGGGAGGTGACCATCCAAATCAAGCCCCACCCCGGCGAGGACGTGCAAGCGCTCGTCTCAAAGGCCACCGAGGTCGCCGCGCGCTCGTCGGATGTCGCCGACGTCCACGCCCTCTCGAAGAGCGAATCCGAGCACCTGCTGGAGCCTTGGCTCGGCCAGGGTCTCGATCTCTCTCAGCTTCCGATCCCCCGGCTTATCGTGGTGCACATGCAAACCCGACAGCAATCGGATCTGGAGTCGCTGCGCGCGGCGCTGACGGAGGCTGTCCCCCAGGCCAGCCTCGACGATCACGCACTGTGGCTCTCGCGTCTCGACACCATGGCGGACGTCATCGTCATCTTCGCCGCCGCCCTGTTCGTATTGATGATCATCGCGATGGCCACAGCTATCGGGTTCGCTACTCGCGGCGCGATGGCGGGAAACCGCGAAATCATCGAAGTCCTGCACTTCGTGGGCGCGGAGGATCGGTACATCGCAAGGCAGTTCCAGACGCATTTCATGCGATTGGGACTGCGAGGCGCGGCGATTGGCGGATCGGCGGCGGCAATCCTATTCCTGGCCGCCTCGTTGTTTTCGGCTTTATCCTACAGTTCGGCAGGGGGACGGGAGATCGCCGCCCTGTTCGGCGCATTTTCTCTGACGGCAGGGGCGTACGTGGCGATCTTTGTCATTTGCGCGGCGATCGCCGCGCTCACCGGCCTTCTCTCCCGACAAATCGTATTCAATCATCTACGAGAGCTGGCGTGAGCAAAATATGGTGCTTGCTGTAAACCTGCGAACCGCGGCCGATCCAATGTTGATTTTACGCTCGCTGATTTTCAATCTGGCGTTCTACGTGAATCTGACAGTCCTCATGATTTTAGGACTGCCGATGATGCTGTTCGGGCGCAAGGGCGTGTTCTTCATGGCGAAGCTGTGGGGATCGACGTCGGTATGGCTGCTCGAAAAAATTTGTAACCTTCGCGTGGAATATCGTGGCGTCGAAAACATACCAGAAGGGGGTTACATAATCGCGGTCAAGCATCAGTCCTTTCTGGAAACCTTCTCGCTGCTGAAATATTCCCCAGATTTTGCGATAATCATGAAAAAGCAGCTTATGTATATTCCGATGTTCGGTCTTTACCTGATTGTAGGGAAGCAAATTGGGATCGACCGCCAACGCGGCCACAGCGCACTTGCGCAATTGATAGAACAAGGGCGCGCCGTGCTCCGAGCCGGTCGCCAAGTCTATATATATCCCGAGGGAACTCGCCGACCGCCGGGAGCTCGCCCGATGTATAAGTTTGGCGTCGCCGCGATTTATGATGCGACAGGAGCGCCATGCCTTCCCGTCGCGGTCAACACAGGTCTGTTTTGGGGTCGACGAGGATTTCGACGCCGTCCGGGAACCGCGGTCATCGAGTACCTTCCGCCGATCCCTCCGGGACTCGACCGCGACGTCTTCGCGGCCCGGTTGGAATCTGAGATCGAAGCCGCGTGCGCGCGGCTCAACGAGGAAGCCGTCGCCGCCGATCCCTCGCTCGCATCCTTTCTGGCGGAACGCGAAGTCGCTTGACTGTGGGAGCGGTCGCTGACCGCATTTGCTCCGCCGCGCCAGCTGCCGAATCCCCTCTCCCCGCCTCTTTGCGGGGAGCGGGCAGGGTGAGGGGCCGGGGCGAGTAGCCGGCTGTTTGAAGCCGCACGACTGTTCGGCCGAAACACGTACTCATCTGAAGTATTGGCGCATAGTTGAACAGGTGCGGCCACTCACCCGAGCCCCTCACCCGACCTCTCCCCGCGAAGAGGCGGGGAGAGGGGAAGACGCGCCCGGCTACAGTTCGGCGAATCCGGCCTCGGTCAACCGAATTTGGCCGAGCTGGAGCGTAATCCAGCCCTGTTCCAGCGCATATTCGACCGCGGCGTCGTAATCGGGAGCCCTTCCCAGATTGTGGGAAAGGAACTCCGCTTTGACGTGACTGGATTTCAGGCTCTGCTTCGCTTGCACGCGCCTACCGCGGAAGATCGTCAGCACCGAGCGAGCATAATCTTCGTCGGCCGGCAAAGTCGCCATCGTAGTGGCCTCCAATTTGGGAAGACGCCACCTCCCACTCCGCGGCATGAATTCTCCCGCCCGGTCTTGGGCCGAAAGGACCTGACCCGGCGGACGCGCCTCCCCACGCGATCCGCATATGGGCCGATCGGTGGCCGTGCGACGACTTGCGGCATTGCATCGCTTAGCGGGCGATGGTGTCGACCGTAGGGCGGGGAGGTCATCCAGCGGGCGCACCCTGACAAGTCTTCGCGAAGCCGGATCGATTCTGCGCTTGTATCCCCGCTCTCTCTCGACAATATGCTCGGGACATCGATGGGAGGACGAGATGAATGCACATGCTCAACCGCTGCCGCTCGAGGGGTCGAAGACCGAAGCCGAGATCCGGGTCGATCTGGCCGCCTGTTACCGGCTGGTGGCGCTGTATGGATGGGACGATCTCATCTTCACCCATATTTCCGCGCGTGTCCCCGGACCCGAACATCATTTTCTCATCAATCCCTACGGGATGATGTTCGAGGAGATCACGGCCTCGAGCCTCGTGAAAATCGATCCGAAGGGCGCGGTCATCGGCGCTTCGCCTTACCCCGTCAACGCCGCGGGGTTCACCATCCATTCGGCCGTGCATGAAGTTCGCGAAGACGCGGGATGCGTGATGCATCTGCACACGCCCGATGGAACCGCCGTATCCACATCGTCGGAGGGCCTCCTGCCGTTGAACCAGACGGCGCAATTGGTGATCCCGGACCTCGCCTATCACGACTACGAGGGCGTCGCGCTCGATCTGGGCGAGCGGCCGCGTCTGCAAAGAGACCTCGGCGCGAAGAACATCATGCTTCTCCACAATCACGGAACCCTCGCCGTCGGGCGAACCTGCGCGGAAGCATTCCTGCGCATGTATTTTCTGGAGCGCGCCTGCACCATGCAGGTGCGCACGCGCATGCTCGGCGGCGTGGAAGCCGACCATCCGACGGCGCCCGACGTGGTGGAGAAGAACGCCGCGCTCGCCATGTCCGGCGGCATGTCCAAACTCGCGGAAAAACTGGTCTGGCCGGCGCTGTTGCGCAAGCTCGACCGCCTCGACCCGGGTTTTCGCGCGTGACAGGCGAGCCGCTCGCGAAACTGTAGCCGCGCTCGCCGAGCGCGGCCTTCGTAGGGCGCTTCATTCTCTGAGCAGCGACCAAGCCGAACCCACGCGGTCAGCGACCGCGTCTGCAGTCGGCGCTCGCCTTGCCACGCTGGCGCGTCCCCTCTAGGAGAGAGCCGTCGTTTCTCCTAGCAGGGTCGTCATGGCAGAACCGCTGCGCGCACCCGCCGCCGCGCCGCTCTTGGCGGGCGGGCGCATACTCGTCGTCGAGGCCCGCTATTACGAGGCCGTCGGCGCCATGCTGTTCGAGGGCGCGCGCGCCGCGATCGCGGCCGCAGGCGCGGCGATGGAGACGATCGCCGTTCCCGGTGCGCTCGAGATCCCGGCCGCGATCGCCATCGCGCTCGATGCGGCGAGCGCTGCGGGGCGTCCGTATGACGGGGCCGTCGCGCTGGGCTGTGTCGTCAGGGGCGAGACGTTCCATTTTGAGATCGTCGCCGGAGAATCCGCGCGCGCGCTGATGGACCTGTCGGTCGCGGGCCGGTTCGCCCTCGGCAATGGCATCCTGACGGTCGATACGCTCGCGCAGGCGGAGGAGCGCGCCGATCCGAAGCGCGGCGACAAAGGCGGCGAGGCCGCCCGCGCGGCGCTTACGCTTGCGGCGCTCAAACGCAGACTGAGCGCCTCGTGAGCAAGGCCGAACGCCGCTCCGCCGCGCGCCTCGCCGCCGCGCAGGCGCTCTACCAGATGGAGGTCGCCGACAAGGGTCTGGCCGACATTCTCGCCGAATTCGAGGCGCATTGGATCGGGCAGGAGGTCGAGGGCGATCAATACAACCCCGCCGAACTCGCCTTTTTCCGCGACATCGTCTCGGGCGTGCAACGCGATCAGCTCGCGATCGACCGCGGCCTCGACGACGCGCTCGCCAAGGGCTGGCCGCTGCGGCGCGTCGAGGCCTTGATGCGCGCGATCCTGCGCGCGGCCTTTTACGAACTCCGATCGCGCGCGGACGTGCCGGCGCGCGTCGCGATCATGGAATACGTCGATGTCGCCGGCGCCTTTTACGGGCGCGAAGAGAGCGGGATGATCAACGCCGTGCTCGACGCACTGGCTCGGCAGACGCGGGCCGCCGAGTTCGCCGCCACCAACGGTTAGCTGACGGCAAACAAAAGCGGCAAGGCGACGACGCGGAGGCGAGCGTCGCCGCGAACGAAATGCACTTCCCAAACGGTTCGGTGATCACGCCGGATGGAAAGACCCTGATTGTCGGTGAAACATTGGGCGGATGCTTGACAGCCTTCGACCTCGGCGCCGGCGGAGCGCTCTCCAACCGCCGATTTGGGCCTCGACCCTTCCACGCGTGCCCGATGGGATCACGCTGGATGCGGATGGCGCCATCTGGATCGCCAATCCGGCGGCGCCGGAATGCGTGCGGATCGCTCTCGGCGGAAAGGTCTTGGAAGTCATCGACACCGGACAACCCTGCTAC
>DASXYQ010000144.1:0-4492 GCA_036502445.1 Roseiarcus sp.
ATTCGAGCCGCAAGGTTTGACGCGCAAACACTGGAGCGACGCCGCGCCAATTCGCCAAATCTATCGCGAGGCCTTCTCGGTGGCGGACCTATCCTATTCGGTCCCGCACTCTTTTCGTAAAACCCTCGTTCGCTTGGGCCAGCAGATCTGCCGCACGCCGGAAGAGTGGAAGGCGTGGAGTCAGAACCTCGGCCACGACAGCGAATCAACGACGTTC
The DNA here is from genome assembly GCA_036502445.1 of Roseiarcus sp. Taxonomy (GTDB): domain Bacteria; phylum Pseudomonadota; class Alphaproteobacteria; order Rhizobiales; family Beijerinckiaceae; genus Roseiarcus. The sequence goes on from DASXYQ010000144.1 coordinate 218, forward strand.
GTTGGCTACGGCGAGGTTCCGTTGCATCGGCAGGCGGAGCTTCTGCGCGCTCTCGGTAAGCCGCGCCAAGCGGGGACGAGGAGCCTGGACATCGACGCGCTCGAGAGATTTCTGAAAAGCGCCCGAGAGAGAGAGGCCGGACGTCCTGACGACGACGGCCGAGCTCCGGACAAATGATCCGACAACGCTGCCGCCACGGCTCGACGAGACGCGAGGCTCCAGAGGGCAACTTCATTCTTTTGCAACGGTGGCTATTTCCGATTTGTATAAAAATAAAATGAGCGGTGTAACCATCCCCCGGCAAAGCCGGGGGCCTTCAGGATGTGAGCCGCTCAAAGCGGCTGAATGGGGTCGCTGACGCGACCCGGTTTATGGCCACCCCGGCAAAGCCGGGGGAACTCTTGAAATTGTTTAGGAGGGGGCTGCATGACTTGTTTTGGAAGCTCGTCGGCGGACCATCTCGTGGAGGCATGGATTGCTACGCTGCTTTGCGATGACGGAGTGCGCCAGGGGTATCGGGGCCGGTGGGAGCGCGTCCCCGCGTTCGGCGTTCACGTGCGCTTGTCCAGCAGCGTATCCTTCGCCCGGTTGATCAGCGCAGCCTGGGCGGTGCTGCCCCCGCGATCGGGATGGTGCTTCTTCATCAGCGCGCGGTGCGCCCGGACGATTTCGCGTGTCCCGGCAGCGCTGCCGAGGCCCAGCACCTCGCGGGCGTGTTCCCGCGTCATCGCCCCCTCTAGATGCACGCGCCGACGCTGCTCTCCGTCGCCGGGCTTCGCCCGCGAAGCGCCGGCGAAGCGACCTCTCATATAGGCCTCGAGCAGCCGCGCCGCCTCGGGATCGGCGCGCAGGCAATATTCGTTCAACCGCAGGCAATCCGCGCGCGACAGCGATCCGAGCCCGCGGCCGCGGTAGGCGCCCGCCATGACGCGGCCGCCAACCTCCCCGGTTTCACGATCGATCCACGTCTCCAGGGTTCGCGAGCATTGCAGCGATTCGCGCCCGCCGGGCGGTGACGGGGCGTAGGCGCGCTCGGACCGTGGCGAAGCCCGGGCCGACTTTCTGGCCGCGCCTCGCGGCCAGAGGAATCGCCAGCCCGAGCGAAAGGGGTCCCGGTCCCCTCCGCCGTCCCGCATCTCCTCCATCAGGTCGAAGAACAGCCAGGCGAACAGCCCGAGCGCGGCCACGACCAGCAATGACGCATACGGACCCGAAAGCAGGCTCTCCATGGCAGGGTCTCGTCTCGCAACGCGCAAGATCAGGTCGGCGCCCGTGCGGCGCCCTTGGCTTAGCGCAGCGCCGTTTAACGCCGCATTACCCGGACATGGCGAGACGGCGGTCGTCGCGCGCTGTTCCTGTTCCGTTCGTCTTGAAATTCATCGCCCGCACACAAAATTCTTGCCCGCCGAAGCTCCTACAGGGCTTCGCGGCGGCGGCCGGCAGTCGTTCGGCGCCGTCTTCGGATCCATGTTGCTCAAACGAGGATGTGGCTATGAAACACTGCGGCAATCTCAACTCGTCCACCCGACCGTTCGAACCTGAACTCGACGGCCTTTTGCATCCGGCGCGGGTCTTCGGCGCCCCTCGCGACGTGGTGGACAACACCAACCTGACGCTCGACGAAAAACGCGCGATCCTCGCGAGTTGGGCGTCGGACGCCTGCGCGGTCGAGGCCGCGCCGGCTCTGCGCCGCGCGCCTGGCGCGGGGCAGATCGTGACAGTCGACGAAATCCTCGAAGCGCTGTGCCTGCTCGACCGGCAGTCGCGCAACACAGCGAAATCGGGGAAGACGATTCCGCGCGGGCGCGATCCGCTCGAGGCGGGCGCAGTCCGACGAAGTGCGGTGAGTTTGAATTGAGGCGGCCGCCAATCAAGGCGAGCCGAGAGGAAGGAGGAGAAAGGATGTTCAGTTACAACGACCCCTTCGCCGCGATGACGGCGCTGCAACGCGCCCTGGAGTCGCGGCTTCAGAGCGACTGGATCGGCGCGAGCACCAGCGCCGCCGGAAGTTATCCGCCCATAAACATCTTCCAGCAGAACGACGACTTCGTCGCCGTGATCGAATTGCCGGGCGTCGAGAAGAACGATCTGCAAATCGAGGCGAAGGAAAGCACCGTCCGCATTTCCGGCAGAAAGACGCCCAATTACGACGCCAAGGCCAGCGTGCACAGGCGCGAGCGCCTGTTTGGCGTATTCGACCGGACGTTGTCGCTGCCGGTGCAGATCGACGCCGACGCGATCCGCGCGGAATATCGCGACGGTTTGCTCGCCCTGTTCATCCCGCGCGCGGCGAGCGAGAAGCCGCGCTCCATCAAGATCAACTGACGAGAGGCGGAGGCTCTCATGGCAGACCAGGAAGTTCAAGTCCAGCAGAAGAGAGAAGTGGAGAAGAAACAAGAGAGCACGGTTCCCCTGCGCTCGTTTCTTCCCGTCGCGGATATTTTCGAGACCGATCAGGCATTGAAGGTGGTCGTTGAGATGCCGGGGGTCGCCAAGGAAAACGTGGATGTCGGCGTGGAGAACGACGTGCTGACGATCACCGGCCGAATCGAGCTCTCCAAATACGAAGGGCTGCAACCTGTCTATACCGAATACAACATCGGCAACTATAGCCGCAGCTTTCAAATTTCGAGCAAGATAGATCAGGACGGCATCAAGGCGGAGCTGAAGGAGGGCGTGATGACCGTCGTCCTGCCGAAGTCCGAGAAAGCCAAGGCGCGCAAAATCAGCATAGGCTGAACGACGCGGGAGAACGACTACTTGCTCGCGGAGCCGCTGCCGGCCGTGGAGACTCGCCTCGGCCGGCGGACGGCTCTCACCTTACCGCTCCTTCCGCCTCCGCAGAAGAACTGATCGCCGCCATCGGACTCGAGCCCCGACACAGCCACCCCGGGCGGCAAATCGAGGCTCTCCAAAACCTCACCCGTTCGAGGATCGAGGCGCCGCAATTCGCTCTCTTCGCCTTCCCACGTGCCGTGCCAGAACTCGCCGTCGACCCAGGTGACCCCGGTGACGAAGCGGTTGGATTGGATGGTGCGGAGAGTCGCTCCCGTCTCGGGATCGATCTGATGGATCTTCCGGTCCCGATGCTGCCCGACCCAGAGCGTCCCTTCCGCCCACGCGAGCCCCGAGTCGCCGCCGCCGCCGGGCGCCGGGATCGTGGCGAGCACACGTCCGGTCTTGGGATCGATCTTCTGGATGCGATCCTCGGCGAGCTGAAACAGGTGCTGGCCGTCGAACGCCGTTCCTGCATGCCCAGCGACATCGATTTTGCCCACCATCTCTCCGCTGACCGGATCGAAGGCGTTCAGCCCGTCTCCGGACGCAAACCAGACGCGCCGGCCGTCAAACGTGACCCCACCCACGTTCTCGACGCCCGGAAAGGGTCCATACTCACGGAGGATTTCGGCCACTGAACTGATCATGCTCCCATCCTAGTCGATCGGCAGCGAAGCTGGGAGTAACAAAGTCGTCGTGAATCCCGCCACGGGCGGCGTCATCCAACGACGCGCTCGCGCGCGACCAAACGACTGCGCCTTGCCTGCCCCCTCCAGCGAGTCTAGCGCTCGCTGCACCGTGCGCTGACTGGCTCCGAGCGCGAGCGCCAGGGCCGAGCTCGACCACGACTCGCCGTCGGCGAGGAAGGCGAGCACCGCCGCATGCCGCTCTTCGACGGGCCGCGCCAGCACGACGACCTCGCCTGCGCGGCGTGGCGTCAGCGTAAAGCCCCGCTTCGTCGCGTTGACGTCGGCCAGCGTCCGAAGCTCCACGCGAAGCCGTCCGACTTCGACCCGCAACCGCGCGCGATGCGATTCATCGGCGCGCTTGGCTCCGAAGGCCCGCGCGACGAGCATGTCCCTCGATACGTCTCCCGGCCAACCCTCGCCCAGCGCGCGCGCGAGCGCGAACAGGACCGGCCGCCTCGCGAGCGAGACGGAGTTGCGCGAGTCATGCACGACGTGCCGGCACGCGTCCACGACGAGCGCTTTCGACGCCTGCAACGCTTCGATCTCATCCAGCAAGAGGAGGTGCTCCTCGCCGCTCACAATCAGGCGCGCGGCGGGCGTGTTCAGCAGCAGGAACGCGCTTTCGACCTCCGCCGTCAGCGCAGGAATGCGGGCTTCGCGCGCGGCGCCCTCGGCGCGAGCGAGCGCGGCGCGCGCCGTCTTCGTCTGGAGCCGTCGCGTCGCGATCCCTGCGACCACCAACTCATGGGCGGCCCGCGACGCGGGCGGGAAGGGCGCGGGGTCGAGTTCGCCGAGTGTCCGCTCGGCC
>DASXYQ010000145.1:0-2821 GCA_036502445.1 Roseiarcus sp.
GTAGGTTGTTCGTCGGTCGCTATGAAAGCAGGTTGTCGTATCGTGCGTTCAGAGCCATCTCGCTCCGCTCGATCCCCCTCATCCGGCCCGATAGGGCGTTCGAAGAACGCCCGTCTTTCGACGGGCTATGGGGCCACCTTCCCCCGCAAGAGGGGGAAGGGGTTCCCGCGGTCGGCGTAAGTCTATGAGAGCCGATCGACGCTCTTCCATCCCGCTCGAGCCTGCGCACGGCGGGTGAGCGGACGCCTTTCTTGGCTGCGATTTCGCTATCCCGCTGCCGCTGCCAAGGTCGCAATTCGTCATCGATCGCCTTATGTTGCTGGTCGGGAGAGGCGAAGGACGTGACCTATGGGCGACGTGAATCAAACTCCTGAAGGTCTGGTGACCGTACAAAGCCATCACGGACCCGTGGGGACGTTGATGCGACTGGAAAGCAGCCTCGTTTCGCGTGGCCTCACGATCTTCGCGTGCATCGACCATGCCGCCGGCGCCAAAGACGTCGGGATGGATCTCAGGCCGACCCAGGTGGTGATTTTCGGTTCGCCGAAATCAGGGACGCCGCTGATGCAGATGTCCGAGACGATCGGCCTCGACCTGCCGCTGAAGATGCTGGTGCGGCAGGAGGCGAACGGCGAGACGATTCTCGCCTACGACGATCCCGCCTGGCTCGCGAGCCGGCACGGTCTCGCGGCGACGGCTGGACCGATCGTCGAGAAGATGCAGGCGGCGATGGCGGCGATCGCGGGCGAAGCGGCGGCCGGACCATTGCAGGCCTCGACAGAGGCGTGAAGTCAAGTTCAAACTCCGGGGAAATTGTGCGAGGAAGCGCGCCGCGTCATCCCGCCGAACCATAGGATTTGCCCATGCCCCATCCCGCTCTCGCCCCTGGACGCGTCGCGGTCATCACCGGCGCCGCCAGCGGCATCGGTCTCGCCGCCGCGCGGAAATTTGCCGGCCTCGGAATGAAGGTCTGCATGGCCGACGCCAACGCCGAGGCGCTGACGACGGCGGCGGCGAGCGTCGCCGATATCTCGGAGAGTCCCGAAAACGTCCACAAGCTTGCCGTCGACGTCAGCAGCCTCGCCGAGGTCCAGGGACTGAAGGACTTCGCCTACCGCGCCCTCGGCGAAGTCGCCGTGCTGATGAACAACGCCGGGATCGGCGGCGGGGGCGGGCTGTTCGGCGATCCCCAGCGCTGGCGGCGGCTCATCGACGTCAATCTCTGGGGCGTGATCAACGGCGTGCAGAGCTTCGCGCCCGAAATGATCAAGCAGGGAACGCCGTGCGCGATCGTCAACACCGGCTCCAAGCAAGGCATCACCACTCCGCCCGGGGATGCCGCCTACAATGTCTCCAAGGCGGGCGTGAAGGTCGTTACCGAGGCGCTGGCGCACGAATTGCGCAATATCCCGGATTGCAAGGTCACAGCGCATCTCTTGATTCCCGGCTTCACCTTCACGGGCATCACGGCCGCCCCGACCGCCGTCAAGCCGCCGGCCGCCTGGACCGCGGAGCAGGTAATCGATTTCCTGCTGCCGGCGATGGCCGCGGGCGATTTCTATATGCTCTGCCCCGACAACGACGTCACGCGTGAAATGGACGAGCGACGCATGCTGTGGGCCGCGCAGGACGTCATCGAGAACCGGCCCGCCCTGTCGCGCTGGCACCCCGACTTCGCCGAGGCATTTGCGCGGTTCATGCGGGCGCCGCGCTAGCGCCGCGCATTCCCCTCTCCCCGCCTCTTTGCGGGGAGAGGGAAGCTATCAAGCTGATGGCGCGCTCGCCGCGTCCAGCGCCGCGACTTCGTCGGGGGCGAGAGTCAGTGCGGTCGCGCGGATGAGGCTTTCCAGTTGCGTGAGCGAGGTCGCGCTCGCGATCGGCGCGGTGACGCCGGGACGCTGGATCAGCCACGCAAGCGCAACTTCGGCCGGCTTGGCCTTGTGGCGCGCCGAAATCTCGTCGAGCGCGGCGAGGATGCGAAATCCGCGCGGATTGAGGTACGCCTTGACGCCGCCGCCGCGCTGGCTCTGCCCGAGATCGGCCTCGCTGCGGTATTTGCCGCTCAGGAACCCTTTGGCGAGGCTGTAATAGGTGATGACGCCGATCTCCTCGCGGATGCAGAGATCGCGCAAGGCGCCGTCGTAGGAACCGCGATCGTAGAGATTGTACTCGGGCTGCAACACTTCGTAGCGCGGCAGGCCTTTCGCCTGCGCGGCGTCGAGCGCGGCGCGCATCTGCTCGGCGTTGTAGTTGGAGGCGCCGCACCAGCGGATCTTGCCCGCGGCGATCAGCTTGGCGTAGGCCCCGAGCGTCTCCTCGTGGGGCGCCTCGGGGTCGGGCCAATGCGAGAGATAGAGGTCGATGGTCTCGACCTGCAGCCGGCGCAGCGACGCCTCCGCCGCCTCCTCTATGTATTTGGCCTTCAGGCCCTTTTTGCCCGGGCCCATCGGCGAGCCGACCTTGGTGACCACGATCGTCTCCGAACGCTTGCCCCGCGCTTTCATCCATTCGCCGAGAATCGTCTCGGACTCGCCGCCCTTGTTGCCGGGCGCCCAGGCGGCATAGACATCCGCCGTATCGACCGCGTTCAGCCCCGCCGCGAAGAAGCGGTCGAGCAGCTCGAACGAGGTCTTCTTGTCGACAGTCCAACCGAAGACGTTGCCGCCGAAGACCAGCGGGGCAATGGCAAGGTCGGTGCGGCCGAGTTTTCGCTTTTGCATGAGGCGTCTCCTTCACGTCCTGCACCATAGCGCGAATCCCCACGGCCGGAAAAGCCTCGGCGTGGACCGTGAATTCTGATCTGGCTTCATATTGTCGTGAG
>DASXYQ010000146.1:0-3696 GCA_036502445.1 Roseiarcus sp.
CACCGTCACCGTATTCTGCGGCCGCCAGACGAGCGCGGCCTTGCGAGGCTCGCCAAAGTTGGCCTCCAACGCCTTCTGCGCCTCGCGCAGCGACTCGACCGAAGTGATCACCTCGTGCTCCTCAGGTCCCGAGACGACGTCGTCGGCGCCGGCCTCGATCGCCGCCTCGAGCATCGCATCGTCGCTGCCGACCTTGCGATCGAATACGATCAGGCCAACGCGATCGAACATGAACGAGACGGCGCCGGTCTCCGCGAGCGCGCCGCCCGCCTTGCTGAAATATGAGCGCACTTCCCCGGCGGTGCGGTTGCGGTTGTCGGTCAGCGCCTCGACGATGACCGCGACCCCGCCCGGCGCATAACCCTCATAGCGAACTTCGTCGTAATTCTCCCCGTCGGCGCCCGCGGCCTTCTTGATGGCGCGCTCGATATTGTCCTTGGGCATGTTTTCCGCGCGGGCGGCGAGGACGGCCGAGCGAAGGCGCGCATTCATCGCCATGTCCGGCAGGCCCATTTTCGCCGCGACGGTTATTTCGCGCGCCAGTTTGGAGAAGAGCTTGGAGCGGATCGCATCCTGCTTGCCCTTCTTGTGCATGATGTTCTTGAACTGACTATGACCCGCCATGCCTCGCCCCACATTGGTAAATTGGGCGGTTCCTATACGCTCGGTCGCGTGGTTAGGGAAGGCGCGCCCGCGCCCTCGCGTTCGCGAGGCTCGAGTCGGCCGGGGGCGTCAAACTTTCATCTGCGCGCCCAGTTCGACTACGCGATCGGACGGGATGTGGAAGAAGTCGGGAGCGTTGGCGGCCTGCTTGGCGAGCGCGATGAAGAGATGATCCTGCCACTTCGGCATGCCTGAATTTTGCGCGGGCTTCAGCGTGCGTCGCCCGAGGAAGAACGACGTCGTCATGATGTCGAACTTGACGCCGACCTTACGCAGGGCCGCAAGGGCGGTGGGAATGCGCGGGGACTCCATATAGCCGAAACGCAAGGTCACCGTGACGAAATCGGGCGACAGAGCGTGGATTTCATAGCGCTGCGCCGGCGCCACGCGGGGGCTGGGCTCCGTCTTGACGCACATCATCACCACACGCTCGTGCACCACCTTGTTATGCTTGAGGTTGTGCATGAAGGAGGACGGCGCGACCGAGGGGTCGCTGGTCAGAAACACCGCCGTGCCGGGAACGCGCACCGGTTTCGACTTCTCCAGCATCTTGATCAGATCAGGCATCGGTATGGAATCGCGATGCGTCTTGATCGTGAGGATCGCGCTGCCGCGCGACCACGTCCACATCACCACGAACGTCGCCGAGCCGAGCAGCAATGGCACCCATCCGCCATCGAAAATCTTATACAGATTGGCGATGAAGAAGCTGACGTCGATCGACAGGAATCCGCAGACCAACGCCAGCGCGCCCCACAGCGGCCAACGCCAGAGCTTCCAGACCACGAAGAACGCGAGCGCCGTCGTCGTTACCATTGTCCCGGCAACTGCGATGCCGTAGGCGTTGGCGAGCGCATCGGAAGAGCGGAACAGCAAGACCAGCGCGAGCACGCCGAGCAGCAGGATCCGGTTGATGCGCGGAATGTAGATCTGGCCTTCCTGCGAATCGGAGGTGTGGATGATCTCGAAACGCGGCAGCAGGCCGAGCTGGATCGCCTGGCTGACGAGCGAATAGGCCCCGGTGATGACCGCCTGGCTGGCGATGACCGTCGCCGCCGTCGAAAGCAGAATCAGCGGCACGAGCGCCCAACTCGGCGCCAACAGATAGAAGGGATTTTCGATCGCCTTGGGATCGACCAGGATCAGCGCGCCCTGGCCGAGATAGTTGGCGATCAGCGCCGGCAGGACCAGAAACAGCCAAGCGAACTGGATCGGCCGCCGGCCGAAATGCCCCATGTCGGCATAGAGCGCCTCCGCGCCGGTGACGGCGAGGAAGACGCTGCCGAGCACGATGAAGCCGATCGGGCCGTGAAAAACCAGGAAGGACAGTCCCGGAAGCGGGCTCAGCGCGCGTAATATGCTCCAGGCCGCAGGAATGTGGGTGATGCCGAGAACCGCGTTGACGGCGAAGAACACGACCATGATCGGTCCGAAAAACGCCGCGACGCCGGCCGTGCCGCGAGTCTGGGCGATGAACAGCAGGATGAGAATCACGACGGTCGCCGGCAGAACGAAAGGCGCCAGCTCGGCGTCGACCTGCTTGAGCCCCTCCAGCGCCGAAAGCACCGATATCGCCGGCGTGATGATCGCGTCGCCGGAAAACAGCGACGAACCCGCGACTCCGAGCAGAAAGACGATCATCGAGCGATGCCCGACCGCGGTCTTGGCTAGCGCCATCAGCGACAGGATGCCGCCTTCGCCCTTGTTGTCGGCCATCATCAGAAACAGGACGTATTTCGCGGTCACGACGATCAGCAGCGCCCAGACGATCAATGAGACGATGCCAATGACCTCATACGGCGCAGGGCCCGACTTGAACTGACCCATGGCCGTATGCAGCGCATAGAGCGGGCTGGTGCCGATGTCGCCGAATACGACGCCGACCGAACCCAATGCCAAAACCAGGAAGTTGCCGCCTCTATGCGCGCTCGCCTTGTCGTGTGCACTAACGGCGGGCGCCGGAGCCTGGGCCACCTGCGAAGGATCGTGCAACATGCATCTTCCGAAGTGAACGCCGCGCGACGGCCGGCCCTGAGCAGAAGGAGCTATACTCCCTCGTCGCCGGCCTGCAAGGGGTACGACTACCAACGCGCAACCTCGATCCCGAGTTCGCCGCGCTCGACTAGACTTTCGTAAATTCCTCGGGTGCGTCGAAGCGCAGGCCCTGGCACATCGTCATCGCGTGACGCAGCGCGGTCGCCGCCGCGGCGACGAGCGGGGGCAGGGTCAGCCATTCCAGCGTCCACGCGGCGCCGGAGCGCTCGTTTTCCGCCACGAGCCCCTGATGCAAAGTTCCGCTGAGGCCGGCGCTGAACCGCGCGAGCGTCACGAGGATCTCGGCGAGCACCGGATTCGACTTGTGCGGCATCGCCGACGAGCCGCCGCCGCCCTCGAGGCGAACCTCGCCCACTTCGTTCTGCGCCATCAGCGCCGCGTCCTCGCCGATCTTGCCGAGCGAGCCGGCGACGAGGCTGAGCCAGCTCGCGAATTCGCCGATGCGGTCGCGCTCGACGTGCCAACAAGGGGCGTCGCCGAGCCCGAGCCGGCGCGCGAGTTCGGCGGCCAGCGCGTCGCCCTTGCCGTCGAGATCAGAACGCGTTCCGGCGGGGCCGCCGAATTGCACGACGAGCAGGCGCGGCTTTAATTCGATCAGGCGCGCGCGATGCCGCTCCAGCGGCTCGCGCCAGGCGCGCAGCTTGTCATGCACGGCGATAGGTAGTGCGCGCTGCATCCGCGTACGTCCCATCAGGAGGATGGCGCCGTCGCGGCGATCGAGCTCCCGGAGCGTCTCGATCAGCGAGGCGAGCCGACGATCGAAGAGAGCGCAAACCGATTTCAACCGCATCATCAGGCTGCTGTCGATCACGTCCTGGCTTGTCGCGCCCCGATGCAAGTGCTTGCCGTGGGGCTCCCCGACCGCGGCGCGAAGCTGCGCCACTAGCGCCGGCGCGACGACGCCGTCGCGCGCGGCGCCGGCGGCGAGGCCCGCGCGATCGGGCGAGAAGCTCGCGCAGACCTCGGCTATGCGTCGCG
>DASXYQ010000147.1:0-4536 GCA_036502445.1 Roseiarcus sp.
CGTCGATCGCGTAGGTCACGCCAGCGATGACGTCGAAATTATACGCGGAGAATGTGTCGTCCAGGAGCGCCTGCCGGTCCCGCGAGTGGCGATCGATGCGGCGGAACAGGCTGGCCGAGCGTTCCAGCCATTCGCGCAGCACGGCGCCCGAGATCTTCACCACGCGCAGGCTGTTGGGATAGACGTAGAGGTTTGCGACGTCCTTGATCGCGACCGGTCCGGCGGCGACCTCGGTGTAGTAATCTGGCCCGCCTCGGCCGCCGCACTTGAACGGCGCAGCCGCCGAAAGGATCGGCAGGCCGGCGAGCGCCGGCACGCTCTGCGCCAATCTTCGCACATACCAGGCCTGCGCGGCGTTGACGATCTGCACGGAGGGATCGTCGGCGATCAAGGCGAAATACGAATTGATCGGCGAGCCGATTTTGCCGACCGGAGCGCGTACGTAGGCTAGCGTCGCTTCGTGGCCGGGCCGGGCGATTTCAAGCAGCCTGACATCGGCGTCGACCGTCGGCGTGATGGTTTCGCCGTCGCGCTGATAGATCGGCCTCACGGCGACGCTCGATCGTCCGATCCGCCATCCGCTTTCGGTCTCGAGCAGCAGGAGATCGATGATTCCGAGGTGGCTGCCGAAGAACCCCGGCATGAAGGCGGGGATGCCGCGCAAGGCCCCGTAATCGGTATCGACGCCCGCGATTCCCCGAAAGTCCGATCCCGGCAACACCAGGTGCTGGTGCCCCAGCAGAATCGCGTCGATGCCTTCGACCCCCGAAAGAGCCAAGGCGGCATTTTCGTCGCCGGGCGAGGGAGTTTTCCGGGAGATGCCGGAATGGCAGAGCGCTATCACGATATCGGCCCCCCGGCGGCGCAACTCGGGCACGTGAACGCGGGCCGCCTCGACGATCCCGATGGTCGTAGCGCGGCCCGCGAGATGGCTCTGATCCCACTGGGTGATCTGAGGCGTGACGAAGCCGATGACGCCCACCCGCAAGGGGCGCGAGACGCCCGCCTCGTCGCGCGGCGCACGGTCCAGAATAACCCAGGGCTGGAAGTAGAGACTCCCGTCGGGCCTCGAGATATTGCAGCAGACAACCGGAAAGGCCGCTCCGCGCAGCGCCGTCTCGAGCAGATCGAGACCGTAGTTGAATTCGTGATTGCCGAGCGTGCCGACGGCGTAGCCGAGTTCGTTCATCGCCGCGATGACAGGATGAATCGCGGAGTTGTCGGTTTGCAGCCATTGGGCCGCATAGTCGCCGAGCGGGGCGCCCTGGATGAAATCGCCGTTGTCGAGCAGCAGCGAATTGGTCGCCTCTGCTCTTGCGGCGGAGATCAGCGCGGCGGTCTTGGCGAGTCCGACCGTCTCATCCGGGCGGTCTCGATAATAGTCGTAAGGGTATATGTAGGCGTGGAGGTCGCTGGTGCCGATCAATCGCAACCGAATCCCGGGCGCCATGAAACCCTCACTCGCGTATTCCTCATGGCTCCTTAGCCCCTTCCCCCCTCGTGGGATAGGTGCCCCGCAGCCCGTCGAAGACAGGCGTTCTTTGAACGCCCTACGGGGCATTGCTTCGCAATGACACCCCCCGCGAAAGGCTCTTGCGTTTCGCTCGGCCCCGCAGGGGGAAGGAAGTCTTCAGCCGCGGCCGCCGTGGAGCGAGACCGTCCCGCCGACGGACAGCGCCGCCGCTTGCCGCCCAGACTGCGGCGCGTCCGTCCTGGCGTCCCATCCGCCGGCGGGAGAGCGCGCTTCGTTCGCGCTCGGCTCGGGCGCTTTCCCTTTGAATTCCGTCAGCGCCTTGGTCGCGGCCGCCAACCCCTTGGAATCCAATTTGGCCGCGACTTCGTCGCGCTTCTTCGCAGCGTCCGCGTCGCCCTGCCGCGAAGCCAAGGAGAACCATAGCCAGGACTGTTCGAGATCCTGGGGAACGCCGAGACCGCGTCCGTAGAGAACGCCCAGGTTGAACTGGCTGTCGCGGACGCCGAGTTCGCCGGCCCTGCGGAACCAGTGGGCGGCCTCGGCATAATCGGGTTTGCCGGCCCCTCCGTCTTCGGCGTCCATCGCCCCGAGATTATGCATGGCGCGGGCGTTTCCGGCGTTCGCAGCCTTCAGATACCAGGCTCGCGCCAGCGGAACGTCGCGCGTCACGCCTGTGCCCTTCTCATACAGAGCGGCGAGGCGGTATTGCGCGATCGGCAACCCTTGTACGGCGGCCTGTTCGAACCAGCGCGCGGCCATCTTGGGATCGCGAGGCAATGTCCGCCCCTCGAGATAGCGAATCCCCAATTCCGTCTCCGCCCCGGGGTCGCCTGCGTTCGCCGCCTCGCGCAGCGCCGCGGCCACGCCTACCGGAATGGCCGCGACCAAATCGGCCGGCGCGGGGCGCAGGGCGGAGGCAAGCGGGGTCCGCGCCGGCGTCAGGCTCCCCACCGGGCTCGAGTCGACGCCCGCGGCCGCATTGGACTCGCGGCCGGCCCGCGGGGCGGACGCGAGCGGCGTCGGGCTCTGAACCGGAGCGGGAAGCTCCGACTTCTGCGACGTTTGCGGACGGCTGCCGCCGCGCAATCCAACCACCGCCAAGCTCGTGACGATCGCGAGAAATGCGACGCCGAGCAGAATGGGACGATGTCGAGCCGCGAAGAATTCCTGCGCGTGTTGCAGCGGCGAACCGACCGGTCCGGCTTTTGCGGCTTGCGAGCGAGACCTCGATGCCCCCTCCGTCTTGGCCGCACTATCGAGAAGCGCGGCTTGCGCCGCCCGGCGCGCCGCGGCGATGTGCGCGTTGATTCCTGCATTCCGCGCCCGCGACAAGGACTCATTTTCCTCGTCCAACATTCGCAGCGGCTGACGGCCGGGTTCGAGAAGAAAATCCACCCCATCGGGCGAGTTCGCGCCAGCGCCCCGCGGCGCTCCGCCGATCCCTTCGCGAGCCGAGGGGCGCGGAATTCGATCGGGAATGCTGCGCAGCGCGGCGTCGCTGGCCTCCTCGCTGACGCGCGCCTCCTTCGTCGTCGGCCTCGCGCCAAAAGTCGGCGCCGAACGCTCGAGTTCATCCTCTTCGGCGCGACCCACCTCGTCCTCGATCCGTCCCAGACGGCTCACCAGCCTCTCCAGAATATCCTGCACATCCGCCAGGCGCGCCTGCATGCGGCGGTCGGAGTTCTTCTGTTCGGCTCGCAATTCCGCGATATCGCCGATCATCGGCGCAGCGCTGTTCGGCGCCATGACGGCGGATTGCAACGTCTTTCGGGTGGCTTCGAGCTCACCGAGCAGTTCGGCGACCGTCCGCTCGAGAGCGGCGGCGGATTCTGCGGTCGAGTTCAGCGAGTCGATTCGCCCGTGAATTTCCGAAATCTGATTCACCAGCGCCTCGGTATCGACGGGTCCTTCGCGCAGGTCGAGCCGCTTGGCGAGTAAGTCGGCGGCCTGCTCGATCACTCGGGCATCGATCTGCGGCGCATCGCGAAAATCCAGCTTTTCGTGCAGTTCCCGGACCGCGTGCTCCAGAGGTCGAACGTCCATGGGCAGCCGAGCGACCGCGTCGAGTTTGGCGTCGACCCGGCTGAGCATGCGCTCGATCGGGCTCGTATCGACGGCGGCAGGCGCGGTCGATGCGGCGAACTTCTCGCCGAGGTCGCGCAGCATCCCTTCGATCGGGGCCGTGTCGATCTCGACAGGGCGTTCGCCAAAACTCCGCAAAATTCGTTCGATCGGCGCGGTATCGACGATCGGGTTGCTACCTTGGTCGATTCGCGACGTGAGATCCTGCAACGCCCCGGTCAGCGCGTGGACATCGTCCGGCGAAAACGCCTGTCGATCCAACTTCGCGCTGATATTGGCCAACGCCGCATCCAGTTTCTCGGCGTCCGGGAGAAAAGCCGTCGTCCCCTCGATCGTGACGCGCAAGCCATCGATTTGGCGGGCCAGATCCTCGAGCGGCTCCGGGTCGAATCTCGGGGCCGGCCGTCGGAAGGCCTCGTCCAAGCGCGCCGTCATGTCATGCAACGTGGATGTCAAGACATTCGTATCCGTGCCGCCCGCCGGCGGACGGTCGAGTTTGGAATTGATGTCGCTGAGGGCCGCTTCCAGCTTTGCGGCGTGCGGCCGGAAGTCCGGCTGCCGTTCCACCGTCGCGCGCACGTTCTCGATTCGGCGCGCCAGTTCCTCTATGGGCCTGGGATCGAAGACTGACGGGACCGGGCGGCGGAACGCCTCTTCCAGACGAGCCATCTGGTCCTGCAACGTGACCATCAAGGCCTTCGTATCGCTACCGTCGACTGGCGGTCGGTCGAGCTTCGAATTGATGTCGCTCAGGGCCGCTTCCAGCTTTGCTGCGTGCGGCCGGAAATCTCCCTGCCGCTCGATCGTCGCGCGCACGGACTCGATTCGCCTAGCTAAATCCTCGATCGGCCTGGGATCGAAGTTCGCGGACGAAGACGACCGCCGGAATGCCTCCTCCAGGCGAGCAGTCAGATCCTGCAGCGTGGACGTCAGAGCTTTCGAATCGGCGCCGCCGACCGGCGGGCGGTCGAGCTTCGAAC
>DASXYQ010000148.1:0-4601 GCA_036502445.1 Roseiarcus sp.
CGGCTTACGACGGGATGCGGGTCGAGGGGTTTTAGCGTGCGGGCACAGCGCATCGAACTTCCAACCTCGGCAAGACATGTGTTGGTTCCATAATATAGATTATGCGAATCAGGTGCATCGGCTTTGCCGACGGAGTCTCGCAAGCTCTTCGCCAAAAATGGTCGGAGTGGCGGGATTCGAACCCACGACCCCTTGTCCCCCAGACAAGTGCGCTAACCGGGCTGCGCTACACTCCGACGGAGGCCCTTATAGGGAAACGGCGTGTACATGACAATGCGTTCCGCCGCAAAATGGCGTCGAACTCACGCCGATCGCGCTCGCGCGAGAATTCGCTCGGCTTCCCGCAAATCTTCGAGCAGCGCGCGCAATGCGGCCAGTTCGCCGCTTCCCAGCGCCGGTCTGGGCGCCGGGGCCGGCACTGGGGGCGCGGCAACCGTCTCGGCGCGGAGGGGGGGCTCGCTCCGCTCGCGCGGCGCCGCCGGAGCCCGTGGCGGCCTGGCGATCGGGCCGGGCGCGGTCGCCGTGGAGCGAACCAAACCGGCGGCGCCCTGCTCTTTGAGCAGTTTCTGCACGCCCTTGATCGTATATCCCTCGCCATAGAGCAGGCGCTTGATCGCGGCCAATAGCTCGATGTCCTCCGGCCGATAATATCGACGACCGCCGCCGCGCTTCAGCGGCTTGATCTGGGGGAACCGCGTTTCCCAGAACCGCAGAACATGCTGCGGCAGAGCCAAGCCTTCGGCCACTTCGCTGATGGTGCGAAAGGCGTCAGGGCTCTTGTCCATTTCCGTTCGCCCGGCCAGCGCCCTGCCCTCTAATTCTCGTCGGGCGCGGAAACGCCGTTGATGCGCGCCTTCAGCACATTGGACGGTTTGAAGACCATCACGCGCCGCGGCAGAATCGGCACTTCGACGCCCGTCTTGGGATTCCTGCCGATCCGCTCGCTCTTGGAACGCACGACGAACGAACCGAACGACGAGAGCTTGACCGTTTCGCCTCGCGCCGCCGCGTCGCATATTTCGTCAAGAAACTCCTGTACGAGTTCGGCGGATTCGGATCGCGACAATCCGACCCTCCGGTAAACCGTCTCGGAAAGGTCGGCCCTCGTGACAGTTCGAACCGCGCGTTCGTTCTTGGCCGCGCTTCCAGCCAACCGCTGGTCCTCAGTATCGGACATGATGCCCCCGCGATGCGCTCGCCCCAGCGCGTTCGAGAAAAATAATCGCCCCCGCAAAACACGCGACAGCGCCCGCTTCACAATTGCTTAGTTCCAAAACGTCCCAAAACCTTACACCCTAGCCGCGACTTAGGGAACAACTTTGACGCCCCCGGGCCTATCAAGCGGCGATTTTCTTTGACGAATATGGATTCACGCGCAGCAGCCTGCTACGTCGGGGGCGCCCGGCGCGGACGGCGGCGACGAAACCTATAGCGTGAAGAATGAATGCAACCCTCGAAGCTCTCGAACCCCGCGTTGCGGTCGTCACCGGCGCTTCTCGCGGCATCGGTCGCGCCGTGGCGCTCGCCTTGGCGGCCGAGGGCGTCCATATCGTCGCTCTCGCCCGTACGCAGGGCGGACTCGAGGAACTCGACGACGCGATTCGCGCCGCGCGCCGCGGCGCCGAAAACGCTGCGACCCTGGTCCCCTGCGATCTCAAGGACCATGCGGCGATCGATCGGCTCGGCGAGGCGCTGTTTCGGCGTTGGGGCCGTCTCGATGTTCTCGTCGGCAACGCTGGCGTGCTGGGCCCGCTGTCGCCGCTGCACCACATCGACCCCAAGCAATGGGAGGACGTGATGAGCGTCAACGTGACCGCCAACTGGCGCCTCGTCCGCTCGCTCGATCCGCTGCTGCGCCAATCGAAGGCCGGCCGCGTGGTTTTCGTGACGTCGGGCGCCGCGAGCCGGGCGGACTTTCGCGCCTATTGGGGGCCCTACGCCGCCTCGAAAGCCGCGCTCGACGCCCTCGCCCGAACCTATGCGGCGGAGACCGCGTCGACTTCGAAGGTCCGCGTCATGCTCGTCAATCCGGGCGCGTTGCGGACGCGTATGCGTGCCGCTGCGATGCCAGGCGAAGACCCGCTCACACTACGTACGCCCGACGACCTGGCGCCCAAGATCGTCGCGCTCTGTTCGCCCGGCTGGGGCGAGACCGGCAAGCTCTATGATTTTCCCACCGATCGCGTGTTGAGCTTCTCGGCGCCGCAATGAGCGCGGTTCGCCCCTCCCCGCAAGAGGCGGCGAGGGGAATCGTCCGGACGCCCAATTTTCGCTTGCGCTTTGGCTGGGCGCGCCTATAACCCGCCACTTCGAGGTGTCCCGCTGGGGGCTGAACGGAAGGCTGGACGGCTGCGCTCGCGTAGTCGGATGGCAGGGCTCGACCCGTCTTCCCGTGTTCCCGCCTTCGATGGATCCGAGTCGAGCCTTTCCACGGGCTCGAAGGGCTCAGCGTGGGACGCTATGGGAAACAGAAAGGCTGATCATGGCTCTCTACGAGCATGTCTATATGGCGCGTCAGGACGTGACCGCGCCGCAGGTCGAAGCTCTCACCGAACAGCTCAAGTCGCTGATCGCCGCGCAAGGCGGCTCGGTTTCGAAGGTCGAGGCGTGGGGACTCAAATCCCTCGCCTTCCGCATCAAAAAGAATCGTAAGGCGTATTTCACGCTTTTGAACATCGACGCGCCGTCGTCGGCGATCGTCGAACTCGAGCGCCAGCTCGGCCTCAACGAGGACGTGATCCGTTTCATGACGCTGCGCGTCGACGCGCACGAGACCGGGCCGTCGGCGATGCTGCGCAAGCGCGACGACGGCGACCGCGAGGAACGCGGCGGCCGCGGCCCGCGCGGCGACCGTTCTGATCGTCCGGACCGTGGCGACCGTTCGGATCGCGGCGATCGGCCCGACCGTCCCCGTCGTTCGCGTGACGACGCACAAGCGGGAGCCTTCTGATGCCGACCGCCCCCCGCCGCCCCTTTTTCCGTCGCCGCAAGTCGTGCCCTTTCACCGGCCCGAACGCGCCGAAAATCGACTACAAGGACACCCGCGTCCTCTCGCGTTACATTTCCGAGCGCGGCAAGATTGTGCCTTCGCGGATCACGGCGGTTTCCGCCGGCAAGCAGCGCGAACTGGCGAAAGCGATCAAGCGCGCGCGCTTCCTCGGCCTCCTGCCCTACGTAATTCGTTAGCGGCGCGAATAGATCGCCCCGCAGCTCCGGCCGCGGCGAGCGTTGGACGAGGCGGCGTCGCCGCTCTGCTCCTAACCGCATCGTTCGCGGGACAGCGGAAGTGAAATGTTGAACCGAATCGGCATGGGGATCGGCGCCGGGCTTGCCTCCGCGCTCCTCTTCGTCGTCACCGTCCAGGGCACCGCGCTGGCGTTGGCGCTGGCGTACCTGGCGCCGTTGCCGATCATGATCGCGACCGTCGGCTGGGGCGTCGATGCCGGCCTGGTGGCGCTGTGCGCCGCCTGCGCAGTCGTGGCGGGCGCGATCGAAGTTTTCTCCGGCATGCTTTTCGGCCTGACCGTCGCCCTTCCCGCTTGGGGTTTGGCCGCGTTCGCCTGTCTTCGTGGCAGTCCGTGGAGGCTCGATTCTTTTCGCAGACCCCTCGTCGCGTCCGCTCCGCTGCGCCCGAGCGCGGCGCCAAGCGCCGGCCCCGGCGTCGGCACTCTCGTCGTCGTGGCGGCAGGCATCGGCATCGCGATCGGCGCCGGCGCGCTCGTCGCGATGATCGTCGTCTATGGCGGCTATCAGAAGGGCGTCGAAGCCGTCGCCAATTTTCTGCGGCCGGCGATCGAAGAGGCGCTCGGCCCGTCGAACCTGCCGGACGGCTTCACGGTGGACGACATCCTGCGCCTCGTCGTCAAATTCTCGCCGCCCGCGATCGCGTGCTCGACGACGCTGATGTTCGCGGTGAACCTCTACGCCGCGGCGCGCTCGGCCCAGCTTTCACAGCGGCTGACCCGTTCCTGGCCCGACGTGCCGACTTCGCTGGTGCTGCCGCCGGCGCTCGGCGCGATATTGATCGTGGCGCTGGGGACCTGGCTCGCGGCTCCGGAGCCGACCAGCCAGTTCGGCGCCCTGTTCGTCGGTGGCCTCGGCGTCGTCTATGTCCTACAGGGATTGGCGGTCTTGCACGCGCTCTCGCGCCGCGTCCGCGGGCGCCCCGCGTTGATCGCGGGGCTCTATGTGGCTTGCCTCGTCGCGCCCAAATGGGTGCTGCCCGCAGTCGCGACGATCGGCCTGATCGAAAGCGTCGCTTCGCTCCGGGCTCGCGCGGCCGCCCCGAAGTTCGGCGCGTGAGACCCCTACCCCAACCCAAACGAAAAAGGAGTTTGAAATGGAAGTGATTTTGTTGGAGCGCGTCGCCAGGCTCGGCCATATGGGCGACACTGTCCGGGTCAAGGACGGCTTCGCCCGCAACTTCTTGCTCCCGCGTGGCAAAGCCTTGCGCGCGACCGAGAACAACAAGAAGAAGTTCGAGAGCCAGCGCGCGGATCTGGAAGTGCGCAATCAGCATCTCAAGGCCGACGCCGCGGAGAAATCGACCAAGCTGGACGGGCAGACTTATGTCATCATTCGCCAGGCCGGCGAGACCGGTC
>DASXYQ010000149.1:0-2283 GCA_036502445.1 Roseiarcus sp.
CCAGAGCTTGGAAATGTCGTTGCCGAACAGCTCGGAATCGACGCTCGCCTGCCGCGCCGCCATCCAGTTGACGTTTCCGCGCAGGGTGTTGATTTCGCCGTTGTGGGCGACCATCCGGTAGGGATGCGCGAGCCGCCAGGACGGGAAAGTGTTGGTCGCGAAACGTTGGTGGACCAGCGCGAGCGCGGTCTCGAAGCGCGGGTCCAGCAGGTCCTTGTAATAGGGGCCGAGCTGATGGGCGAGCACCATACCCTTGTAGACGATGGTGCGGCAGGACAAGGAGACCGGATAATACTCGGCCGTTCCGTCGTCGCCGAGATCGTAGACGCGATTGGACACGACTTTACGCACGATGAACAGCTTGCGTTCGAAGTCGTCCTCGTCGACGACATGCGCGCCGCGCGCGATGAACGCCTGACGATGCACGGGTTCGACGGCCTTCACGCGTTCGCCGAGGCCGGTGTTGTCGATCGGCACGTCGCGCCAGCCGATCAGCCGCTGCCCCTCGGCTGCGACGACATCCTCGACGATGCGCTCGACTTCCGCGCGCGCCTCGGAGCTGCGCGGCATGAAAAACTGGCCGATCGCGTAGTGACCCGGGCCCGGCAGATTCATGCTGAGCTTCTCGCATTCGCTGGCGAAGAAGATGTGAGGAATCTGAGTCAGAACGCCGCAACCGTCGCCGAGCGTCGCGTCCGCGCCAGTCGCGCCGCGATGGTCGAGATTGACGAGGATCTGCAGGCCCTTCTCGACGATGCCGTGCGACTTGCGGTTCTTCATGTCGGCGACGAAGCCGACCCCGCAGGCATCGCGTTCGTTGGCGGGGTCGTACAGCCCATGAGCGCGCGGCGTCAGGGGATCGGCGCCCCGAGGCGCCGGGGTCGACGCCGCCGTCGCGAGCGCATGCTGTGCTTCCGGAGCCTTGGCGGCCATCTCTCCACTCCCTCGATCGGTCGCAAGTCGGTTGGACCGTCGCTCGCAAAATTGTCAGAAGGCGCTTCAGAAGTTATAGATTGGACTTGGGCGACAATAACCGCGGTCGCCGAAACGAGCTCAGGCGGCGGGCTTTTTTCGATCCGTCTTGATCGTCGTATCCGACATCGCTCTCGCCTCGCGCCGCCCCGACTCCTCGCGCGCCCCCAAGCGTCGCTCGAATGGTCAGTACGGCTGTCCTATCTCGCTAACGATGACAGAAACGCGGCGTCGATACAAGCGGTCGCGCAGAGGCGCCGCGCATTTTTTTGCGTGACGAGCTTCGGCGCGCGATGGCCTTGCCAAGCCAGGGCTGCACGGGCAAGAGCCCGTTCCGCGAGGCCTGCAGGTGAGGACCGTCCTGATGAATTTTGCGAGCGACAATGGCGCGGGTGTCGCGCCCGCAATTCTGGAGGCAATCGTCGCCTCGAGTCGAGTTAACGCGCCGGCCTATGGCGCGGACGCGTTTACAGCGCGCGCGGAAGCGCTTCTGTCCGAGGTTTTCCAAAAGCGGGTCACGGCGTTTCTCGTTCCCACGGGAACCGCTGCCAACGCCCTCGCGCTCAGCGCACTCGTGAGGCCCTGGGAGGCGATTTTCTGCCACGAGGAATCGCATGTCCATGACGACGAATGCGGCGCACCGGAATTCTTCGCAGCCGGCGCCAAGCTCGTCGGCATCCCCGGGCTCGCCGGCAAGCTGACCCCAGAGGCCTTCGGCGAGACGCTCGCGCGCTATCCCCGCGGCCTCGTGAAAGCTTCGCAACCCGGCGCGCTCTCGCTCTCGCAAGCCACCGAGGCCGGCACGCTCTATACCGTGGCGGAAATCGAGAGCTTGACGTCGCTTGCGCACGAGGCCGGAATTGCGGTCCATATGGACGGCGCGCGGTTCGCCAACGCAATCGTGGCGCTGAACGCCACGCCGGCTGAGATGACGTGGCGAGCGGGTGTGGACGCGGTCTCGTTCGGCGCGACGAAGAACGGCGCGCTGGCCTGCGAGGCCGTGGTGTTCTTCGATCCCGACAGAGCCGCGCAATTCGCCTTTCAACGCAAGCGCGGCGGTCATACCTTGTCCAAGGGACGCTTCCTCGGCGCGCAAATGGAGGCCTATCTCACGGATGGCTTGTGGCTCACCAACGCTCGCCGCGCCAACGCCGCCGCGTCGTCGCTCGCCGAAAGCCTGCTCCGAGCGCCGGGCGTGCGCCGGGCTTGGCCGACGGAGGTCAATGAGGTCTTCGTCGTCACGCCGCGCGTCCGCGCCGAAGCCTGGCGCCGAGCCGGGGCGAAATTCCATGACTGGCCTACGCGCGCGCT
>DASXYQ010000150.1:0-14725 GCA_036502445.1 Roseiarcus sp.
GGGGAAGAATGCCATTTCCAACAGAATAGCCAACAATTTCGAGGGTGAATGGCGGAGAGGGAGGGATTCGAACCCCCGGTGCGCTTGCGCGCACTCCGCATTTCGAGTGCGGTGCGATCGACCACTCTGCCACCTCTCCGGGCCGCGCCTTCGAGGCGCATCCGCCTCGCGCAGCAGATCGTCGCGGCGAGTAACATGACGGACGTCGGCGCGCAAGGTTGTCGCAGTCCTGTCGCAGGGCGGTCGTGCCGCCGCGCTCGACGAATCGCGGTCTACTTCTCGCGCCCCGATCCGACCTCGCACTGTGGGCGATCGAAGGAGGCCGAGGTCCCGCGACCGCGTCGCTCACTGCGGCCGGATGCCCTCGGCGCGCCATTTCCTCTGCAGAATCGGAAATCGAGGCGTTCGGCGCGGGACATGACTGATTGTGGCGCGGCCAGGGGAGGCAATCGCAGGCGCGACACGGTCAATCCTCGGGCGTCGCGATCGCCATTGCGGCGGCGCGTTCGAGATGAGCGCGGAGCGCCGCCTCGGCGGCTCGAGGGTCGCGCTCGCAGATGGCCGCGGCGATGGCGCGATGCTCGCGCACCGAGGCTTCCAGGACTTTCGGGGTGAGGACCTCGCCGACCTGAGCCATGATCAGCGGCAATTGCAGGCGCATCGCGAGATCGCGCAACTGCCTGTTGCCGGCGAGGGTCAGGATCGCGTCGTGAAACGCGGCGTTCTCCGCCAGATATTCGCAGGCGTTGCGCTGCGAATCATCGAAGATGGGCCGGATCGCGTCGACGAACCGCGCGCGCAGGTCGGTATCGTCGGCCTGGGCTGCGAGCCGGGCGCCGAGCGATTCGAGCTCCACCCGGATTTGGAAGAGCTCCTGGATTTCTCGCGGCGAAAGCCGGCGCACGAGCGCCCCTCGATGCGGCGCGTGTTCGATCAAGCCCTCGGCGGCCAAGCGCCGGAGCGCCTCGCGCACCGGGCCGCGGCTCACGGCGAAGCGCATCGTGAGATCGCTTTCGACGAGGCGCGCTCCCGGCGAGAGCCGCCGCGCGAGAATGTCGCCCCGAAGCCGCTCGACGATATGCGCGACCGTCGCGCCATGCGCGGGCGGCGCCTCCGGGGCGTCGGGTTGGGGAAACGCGGGCGCGGGCTCAACCATCCACTTCGCCTTCCCGGGAAGTAAAACTCCAACATAGCACGCAGGTCGCTCGTTGCCTCACCGGTATCGCCATTGACGTCAGCGCGGCGGCTCTGCTATTTGTCCTACAATATGGAGAGGCGGGCAATCGCTCGTTGCGCGGGAGGCGGGCATGATGATCGGCAAGCGCGGCGCCGCGACGACGGCGATTTCCTCGGCGCGACCCGATCACGTGACGGTCCGAGGACGCGACCTCGCCGACTTGATGGGCAAGACCAGCTTCACCGAATTTTTCTTTCTGCTCGTCACGGGGCGACCGCCCTCGGAAGACCAGCGCTTCTTTCTCGATCTCAGCCTGATCGCGATCGCCGAGCATGGTCTGACTCCGTCGGTGCAGGCCGCGCGCATGACCTTCGCCGCCGATCCGGCTGCGCTGCAGGGCGCTGTCGCCGCGGGCGTGCTGGGTTGCGGGACCGTGATTCTCGGCGCCGCCGACCTCTGCCGCAAACTGCTCGACGAGGTTCTCGGCCGCGTCGATTCGGGGGTCTCGCTGCACGAGGCCGCGCGAGCCGTCGCGCGCGACCACCGCGAGGCGCGAAAGCCGATTCCGGGCTACGGCCATCCCCTCCACAAGCCGCTCGATCCGCGCGCGCAGCGCATGATCGCGCTCGCGCGCGAACGAGGGACCGCCGGGCGCTCGGTCGAAGCGGCGGCCCGTCTGACCGATGCGGTCGCGGAGGCCTGGGGCAAGCCGCTGCCGATGAACGTCTCGATGGCGATCGCGGCGACGCTGCGCGATCTCGATGTGCCCTCGGCCGTGATTGGCGGCATCCCGATCCTGGCGCGCACCGCCGGCCTCATCGCGCATCTGGGCGAGGAAGCGGAGGTTCCGATCGGCTTCCTGCTCGCCGCGAAGGGCGAAGAGGCGATCCTGCACAGGTCAGACGAATCGGACGCCGCGCGATGAGCATGGCCGAACCCGAAATCGAATTGGCGCCTTGGGGCGCTCAGGCGGCGCACGACGCGCCGCTGTATCTCCAGCAGATCGAGTATCTGTTCGACCGCTCTCGCTTTTATCGAGACAAGCTCGCGGGCGCCGGTTTTGCTTCGCCACGGGCCGCAGGCGGCCTCGAGGAAATCGCGGCGCTGCCGCTCACCGAGAAAGACGAATTGCGGCAGTCGCGCAGCGCCGAGCAGCCGATCGGAACCCATTGCACGGCGACCCGCGAAGAAATCGTGCGCATCTATTCCACCAGCGGCACCACGGGAACGCCGAGCTACATTCCCCTGACCGCGTCCGACCTCGAGGTCTGGGTCCGCACCTCGGCGCGCTCCTACGCGGCCTCGGGATTGACGCGCGGCGAGCGGATCGTCTCGACCTACAATGCCGGCCCGTTCGTCGCCGGCGCCGCGCTCGGCGCGTTCGATCGGCTGGGCCTCTGCCACATTCCCGTCGGCACGGGAAACACCGAGCGCCTGATGGCGGCGGTCGATCTTCTGAAGCCGACCGTCGCGGCGATGACGCCCTCCTATGCGCTGTACTTGACGGAATGGGCGCGTCAGCGCGGCATGGACCTGGCTCGCTCCGGCGTGCGGCGGTTGATGGTCGCTGGGGAGCCGGGCGGCGGCGAACCCGCCATGCGCGCCCAGCTCGAGGCGGCCTGGGGCGCCAGCGTCACCGAGGCGATGGGCATCGGCGACATTTCGGTTTCGCTCTGGGGCGAATGCGAGGCTAAGGCGGGCATGCATTTCAGCGGTCGCGGCTTCGTGCACTTCGAGTTGATCGATCCGGTGAGCGGGGCCGCCTTGCCCATCGCCGACGGCGCCACGGGCGAACTCGTGCTCACGCACCTCGTCAATCGTTCGACGCCGCTGCTGCGGTTCCGCACCCGCGATCACGTCAGGCTGAGCGTCGGCGCGTGTTCCTGCGGTCGCACGGCGCCGCGCGTGCGCTGCATCGGGCGCACCGACGACATGCTCATCGTGCGCGGCGTCAACGTGTTTCCCTCGGCGGTTCGCGAAGTCGTGAACGAATTCACGCCGGACGTCACGGGCGTCATCATGATCCGGCCGCGCGCCGCGGGGGTGAGGCAGGAACCGCCGTTGCCCGTGCGCGTCGAGATCGCGCCGGGCGCTGGCAGCGAGGGCCTCGCGGAGCGGATTCGGGCGCGGCTGCGCGACAAGCTCGTGGTGACGACCGAAATCGAACTGACGCCCGCAGGCAGCCTGCCGCGCAGCGAATACAAATCGAAACTGGTCGAAAAAACCCGATAGGAGAGGACGATGGAAAAACTTCAGACCCAAGGCCTCCATCACGTCACGCTGGTAGGCGCGGATCGGCAGACCTCGATCGATTTTTGGGAGGGGCTGCTGGGCATGCCCTTCATCTTCGAGCAGCCGAATCTCGACAGTCCGCTCGAGAGCCACATCTACTTCGATCCCGGCGACGGACGCCTGATCACGATCTTCACCAATGAGAACCGCAAGCCGATGGCGCGGCGCACGCCGACTGAGTCCGGCTGCGTGCACCACATCGCCTTCAATGTCTCGCGAGCCGTGTTCATGCAGGCGGTCGAGCGCCTCGACGCCCGCGGGATCAAGCACACCGGCGTGCGTGATCGGCAGATTTTCGACGCGATCTATTTCGAGGATCCGCTGGGGCTGTTGATCGAGCTCTCCTGCTACAAGTTCGAACCGCCCCGCGGCTTTACCCACGCCGACGTGCTGTTCGAGGCGCATCTGTTGCGCGTCGCGCGCGGCGACAGGGCGATCGGCGAGACGCACCTGGCCGATGCGATCGAGATGCTGGTCGCACGGTCGCAAAAGAGCCTGTCGGCCGATCGAAGTCCCAAGAACCCCTATCGACGATGAGGGCATGTGGTCATTGCGAGCGAGGGCGAAGCAACCCAGCTGAGCCGCTGTCGGAGACCCTAGTCTGGATCGCTTCGCTCGCGATGACGGACGGGTCCTGACAGTCACCAAACAACTTCAACAGGAGGAAACTATGTCTGCGATCAAATTGCATGTGATCAAGCCTAGCGTGAACAACATGTCGGCGCGCGTTTTCGTGCGCGCGGCTAAGCTGGATTTCACCGAGGACGACGTCTACGGCAAGACGCGTTCGGACGACTTCATGGCGAAGAACCCCGCCCATCTGACGCCGATGATGGAGGCCGACCATCTGCCCAAGGGCGTGATGTGGGAGAGTTGCGCGATCATGCAGTATCTCTGCAACAAGCACGATCTGCACCAGTTCTACCCCACGGCGCCGGCTCCGCGCGCAATGATCGACAGCGCGATGTTCTACACCATCGGCACGCTCTACCCGTATCTCGCGCGCGCGACCTATCCCGCGCTGGGCTTCCCGCAATATCCCGGCGAGGTCGGCGCGAGCGACGCCGACGCGAGCGCGAAGAGCGCGGCGCAGCAGGCCGCCGTCGCGGCGCTGGCGGAGCCGCTGCATGTGCTCCATTCGTTTTACATGGATGGCAAAACGTTCATCGGCGGCGGCCATCCGTCGATCGCGGATATCCGCCTCTCGGCGACGCTCGAATTTCTCCACGTCATCGACTATCACTACCCGGCCTGGGCGACGCAATATATGGCGGCGATGGAGAAGGCGCTCGGCGCCGCCTATACCGAACCGGCGGCCGACGTTCGCGGTTACATCGCCTATGTGAAATCGCAGAAGAAATAGCCCACCGCTTTGACGCGAGCGGCGCCAGGAAACAAATGGGCGACCGCTCGCGACGTCCGAGCTGCTCTTAGCCGATCGCGACCCCGTGCGGAGGGCGAGATTCTTTTCTGGTTTCGTGATTTTTCAAGGGCTTGCAGCCAGGATAATTTCCTTTCGGGTCCCGCGGCCGATTTCGCTTTGCCCGGCCTTGAGAAGCGCAATGAACGACCTAGCCTGAGCAGGACGCGCCCGACCCGCGGCCCCTTCAGCGCATGCGGCGATTTCAGTTCTGCATCGAGCGATTTCAAATCGTCAGGCGCCTTTTTCTGCAACATTGCCCCGAAGCAACCTCGTCTTTCTATTCCTCCGGAGTCGCGCATGGTCAGCCGCGCGCCCGTGTACTAGGTCTTGTGGGTTCGTGGCTTCCGAGCCCCTACCATTTCCGGGCATGGATTCCATCTTTTCAAGCCGTTGCGCCGCCCTTTCCGGGCGACTCTTCCAAAACTTGTCTGAGCTCAAAAGGTGGCGCCCACCCGACCGGGATCGGGGGAGGCCTGAAGAACTCAAAAAGCACCATAGCATCAATTTGGTTTTTCCGGAATAAAAATCGACGCCGCCCTTTCATCGAAAAATGGCGCACCGGGTCCGTCTCGCGAAGCTCACCGGCCTGAGAAGTTCATGAATGGCCGGGACTCGCCCAACGATCAGTGAGTCGACGAGACCATTGGGCTCGAACCGTCATTGCGGGCGAATCGAAGCAATCCGCGGTTCCGTTGTCGGCAGCCCGCCGATTTGGCAGCGCCTGGTCCGCTGACGCCGCAAGTCCTTGAAACTATTGCTACAGGACCGGTTTTGGGATTCGCCGGCGAACCATCTGGTGGATGGCTGATTGCCTCGTTACGCTCGCAATGACGGGGAGCGCCCCGTCGAAATGACAATGGCCGCCACAGAATAAAGATAAACTTACGCGATCCGGAAGCCGTAAAGTCGCAGTAGATTGCCGCTCCAAAAAACGTAAATCTTCAAGTTGAATCGCAGCAAGACGACGACGCGTCTCCGCGGGGATAGAAGTAATACTATCTACTTTGTTTCTTTTGGATCGCCCCGCGGTCTCAGCTTCTCTCGGACCATAATTCCTCCTTATATTTGACCATTGTATTAGAAACATAACGTTTAGTCAAATCTAGTTGTTCGACTCTCTAGCTGTCTTCACGAGGATAGGCAATCACGGCGGCCGTCATTTTTGTATATCTCATTTTTTAGTTCGTTAACGAGTGATATGCTCAATGCATCGCTGATACCGCTCATCGCCCGCAGGCGTCGGCTGAGGATCGAACCGTCAGGACTGAAGCATATGACAGAGCCGTTCGTTTACGAAACCGCTTTCCACCGTAATGTCGGATGGTTCACCCAAGAAGAACAGAAGATGTTGCGCACCAAGCGGGTCGCGATTGGCGGTCTGGGCGGTTGCGGCGGCGCCCATGTGACCACATTGGCGCGCGCCGGCATCGGCGCGTTCACATTGGCCGATTTCGATCGGTTCGAACTCGTCAATTTCAACCGCCAAGCAGGCGCAAAGATGTCGACCCTCGGCAAGCCCAAACTGGAGGCCGTGAGCGCCATGGCGCTCGACATCAACCCTGAGCTGCAGATCAAATCGTTCGCCGAGGGCATCCTGGAAGGGCAAATCGACAGTTTCCTGGAAGGCGCCGATATCTATGTCGACGCCATCGACATTTTCGCCCTCGAGATGCGCCGCAAAATCTATGCCCGCTGCCGCGCGCTTGGAATTCCGGCTGTTTTATCGGTTCCCGCAGGCATGGGAACGGCTTTTCTCGTCTTCATGCCGAACGGCATGTCGCTCGAGGAATGGTTCTGTTTCGAGGACGTCGAGCCCGCCAAACGAGTCGTCAACTTCATTGTCGGGGCCGCGCCCGCCGGGCTGCACCGTTCCTATCTGGTCGACAGGTCGCGGGTGAACCTCGAGACGCGCGACTTCCCCTCGACCGGTGTTGCCTGCGAACTATGCGCGGGCGTCACCGCGGCGCAAACGCTAAAGATTCTTCTCGGCCGAGGCAAGATCGAAGCGGTTCCGACCTATCACCAGTTTGACGCCTATACTTGCGTCTACAAGAAGGGACGGATTCGCGGCGGTAACCGCAATTGGCTTCAACGCATCAAGCTGGCTCTCGCTTACAAGGAATTCGCCAAGCTTGCGCAAAGTCATAAATTTCCTGCTCGAGCGATACCCACCATGACGGGATGACCTCCTCCTCCACTGGTCGCAGAAACGCGGAAACTTTCTTAAGCTTTTTGCGTCATCTGTACGGAGGTCCCGCGGTTCATGGGGGCACAGTTGCGCACGTATCTGATCAACCTTGCGATCCGCAAGTTCGTGAAATCTCGGCTTTCTGCCTGCCGGACGCCGCTCGACGTGCGCAAGGCATTCAGCTCGGCTTTGCCGGCGCCGGGGGGCGTGCGCTTCTCCCCAGCGACGCTCGGCGGCATTTCAGGTGAATGGGCGGAGCCGAAGAAAGGCGCCGCCGGCTTCGGCGCTTTGCTCTATCTGCACGGCGGAGGTTATGCCGCCATGTCGGCGCGGACGCATCGCGCCATTACCGGCGGTTTCGCTCAGCGCGGGATTCGCGTGTTTGCCCCCGACTATCGCCTGGCGCCCGAACATAGGTTCCCCGCCGCGGTCGACGATGTCACCGAGGTCTGGCGTGCGCTGCGCGCGCAAGTCGACGGGTCGATCTTTCTTGCCGGCGATTCCGCTGGAGGCGGGCTTTCGGTGGCGTTGTTGATGAATTTGCGCGACCATCGGGAGCAAGGGCCTACTGCCGCCTGCTTGTTCTCGCCTTGGACAGATCTTGCTCTCACCGGCGCTTCGGTGACAGCCAATCGCGACCGCGATCCGATGCAGGTAGCCGAAGTCTTTCGCCTGCTCGCGGCAGCCTATCTCGGCGAGGCCGATCCACGGGCGCCGCTCGCCTCTCCGATTTATGGCGATTTTGTCGGGCTGCCGCCGCTGTCGATCTTCGTCGGCGACACCGAAATCCTGCTCGATGATTCGCGGCGTCTGGCCGAACGGGCCGGGTTGGCGGGCGTCACCGTTGATCTGCGCACCTATCCCGACATGCCGCACGCTTGGCCGCTGTTGAATATGATCCTGCCCGAGGGTCGGCAGGCCATGGACGAGGCCACAGCGTTCCTGCAGGCGTCAGCGCTGCGCGCCGTCGGCGCGCTCGGCGCCGCGGCCTCTGGGGGCGGCATCGAAGTGCAGGCGAAGGTCCTTGACGCCCGACGCGGCTGATATCGGATAGGCCTGACAGGCCCTGAGCGTCGATCCAACAGACCTGCCGTCAGGTCCTCGCAGCCCCCGGGCGAGGACGGGCTCCAATTTGTTTGGAGGCGACCCAAGGCATTGGAGAGCTCGGACCTTCGCTTCCGACCCGAAAAGCGCTGAAAATGAGCCCCTTCTCCTCTGCCCGCCTCTTTGCGGGGAGAGGTCGGGTGAGGGGCTTGGGTGAGTGGCCGCATCTGTTCAACTACGCACCAATCCTTCGGATGGCTATGTGTTTCGGCCGAAAAGTCGTGCGGTTTCAAACGGTCCGGCCACTCGCCCCGGCCCCTCTCCCCGCAAAGAGGCGGGGAGAGGGGAATATCCCATCTTTGACGACGCTCGCAACGAGGTCGCCACGATGACCGCGTCGCCAAATCTGTGGTCAGACGTATGGCAGTTGAGGTTTTTCGAAGGGTGGCGCAGACCACACGACCTGCCGTCCGTACGCTTGCAACGAACCATGAGATCGCTGCATGATATACTACCGACAAAGCTCGATTTTGGAGGAAACCCATGGAAAGAACCGCAGTTCTAGCGTTCGGCGTCGCCCTGTTGGCTTCGACGTCGGTTTACGCGCAGTCGGCGCCCGACGCGAGTGACGTGATCAACCAGCTGGTTCCAGCCGACGCAAAGACAGCGCCAACCGAGGCTGGCGAATCGGTGCTGACAGTGCAAGGGGCCAGCAAGGACGAGATTGTCAGACGGGTCGGCGGTTCCGCGACCCGGTCTATCGGAACCCAACCTGGAAGCGCTCCGCTTCCCGGTTTCACGAAGGGGCGAGAGGTTGAAGTGCTCCGCGCCCTGAATGGCCGGCCCTCGTTGCAAGTGGCGGTGGCCTTTCAAGGGGCTTCCGATGCGCTTGCGCCGGAATCGGGGGCGCTGCTCGGCGCATTGGGTCAAGCTCTGACGGACCCCAAGATTGCCGCTTCGCGCGTCCTGATCGGCGTTCATACCAATTCGGTGGGATCGGACGAATACAATTTGGATTTGTCGCAGCTCCGCGCGAAAGCGATCGCCGATACTCTAGCGTTGGTGTACGGCGTTGGGCGCGATCGCTTGATCCCGTTTGGGTTTGGGCGTGCGGTCGAAAATGGGTCGCAAAACGGGACCGCCGACGAACGTATTCAGGTTGTCAATCTGGGCGCGGTCGCTGTGACCCCGGTTCCTGAGACGCCGGTCGCCGCGCCGCCGAGCGTTGCGTCCGCGCCATTGCGCCCTCACCTGGAGGCACCAATTATACACCGGCCGATTGCACGTCCACCGATTGCATATCCATCGGTCGCACATGTGCAGCCGCAGGTTGTACAGCCGCCGACTGTACAGCGGTGGAGGCCGATTGTACAGCCGCAGATTGTACACCGGCAAGCCGAGCCGATCACCCATCCTCGTATTCACGACCGTCCTCGCGAAACGCGGGTAACGGAATTGCCGCCGCGCGCTTTTCCGCGGCCGCATCGCCGCTTGCGTGTCCATGATCACGGCGATGAACCTACTTACGGCAATGAACGTGTGTACGGCAACGAACCTGTGTACAGCAACGAACCTGCGCCGTACGCGGGCGCTGATACAACCGAGACGATGTCGGCCCCAGTCCAAAATTTTAGCATCCACGGCTTCGGCGGTGGAGGCGGAGGTGGCGGCGGAGGCGGCGGCGGCGGTGGCGGTGGCGGCGGCGGAGGTGGCGGAGGCGGCGGCGGCGGTGGCGGCGGCGGCGGCGGGAGGCGGCATTAGCGGTGGTGGCGGAGGCGGCAAATAATGGCGCTTGCTGAATGTGAGGAGGCCAATGCGTTCGCTTGACCCCGCCGATCGCGGCTCGGGAGCGCCTCTTCGCGCGAAAGGTCCCTCACGAGCGCGCCCCCGCGGCGACAGCGCCGGCCGACTCACAGCCGTGTTGTTTTCGGTCTGCGCGCTCGCGACAATTACTTCCGCCGCGCAGGCCGAGCGCCGCGTCGCGCTGGTAGTCGGCAACGCCGCCTACCAACACGCGGCGCCGCTCCGGACCCCTGGCGCGGACGCCGACGGCGTGACGGCTCTCCTCCGCACGCTGGACTTCAACGTGATGGAACTGAAGGACGTCGACAAGATCGGGATGGAGTTGGCGCTGCGCCGGTTCTCGGCCGAGATCGACGACGCCGACATCGCGCTGTTCTACTATTCCGGCCACGCCGCGGAGGTCGGCGCTCTCAACTATCTGCTCCCGACGTCGGCCAAGATCGACGGCCCGCGCAGCCTCGCCTTGGACACGATCGCGCTGCAGGACATCAGTTCCGCGATGCGTCAGGCGGGCGCCAAAGTGCAACTCCTGTTTCTCGACGCGTGTCGCGACAATCCGTTCGAGACGGCGTTCGCGGCGCCGCGAGCCGGAGCGACGACTCGAGGTCTCGCGCCGGTAGGTACGGCGACCGGCTCGCTGATCGCGTTTTCCACCCAGCCCGGTCAGGTGGCGCTGGACGGAACGGGAGAAATGAGCCCTTTCACGACCGGCTTTGTGCGTTACGCCGGGCTGCCGAACCTCGATGTTCGTCAGGTTCTGACCCGTGTGCGTTCCTACGTGTTGAAGGACACAGACAATCAGCAGGCGCCCTGGGACACCTCGTCGCTGGTCGGCGACGTCAATCTGGTCCCGAAGCGGCCGCCTCCCAAATTTGCGGAGCGACTGACGGTCTCGTTGGCTCCCGGCGCAGGGGCGCAGGCGTTGCACCTCGCGCCTCCGGTGCAACCGGAAGGCGGCGTAGTCCTGGTCAGGATCCAACAACGCCCTGCTTCTGGGCGCCTGACTCTCGACTCGCGCGGCGTCGCGGAGGGCGAAGCCATTCCGGCTGCGGATTTCGCCCGTCTCGCCTACGGAAGCACGACCCCGCAACCAGCGGATTCCTTCAGCTACCGAGTGGAAGACGCGTGGGGCAACACCGGTGTCGGCTTGGTCTTGATCATTCAAGGGACAATGTCCTCGGGCGACGCTCCCCCTCCGCCCGCGCCCGCAAAGCCTCCTTTGAGGATCAGCGCCTCGGGCGTTTCGCTGATCGGGCTCGGCCCCAATCTGAAGTATCGTAGCCCGTTGACACTTGCCCCGCCGGATTCGGAACGCGGCATTCAACTGGCGATGGATGTTCCGTTCGGACAGATCGTCTTAGGAGATCGCGTTATCGAAAAGGGACGTTCCCTGACCCTCGCGGATTTGCGACATCTGAAATTCCAGCCGCAGGCCGGGACGGAAGGCAAACAGGTCGAGGCCCGGTTCAGCACGACCGACGGCGCGCCGGGTCAGGTCAATCTCGAGATCGACGTGAAAATGACCGATTGCGACCGGCTGGCGGGTGACAGGCTCGACGCCCAGGGCGTCGGAGAGGGCGTCCTGGTGGGCCAAATCGATGTTTCGGCCGCGCTGCCCGCCTGCGAATTGGCTCACAAAGCCCAGCCGGACTCTGGACGCTTCGACTATCAACTGGGGCGCGTGTATGCGGCGCTCGGTCGAGACGGCGATTCGATGGCGGCTTTTCAGCGGGCGGCCTCGCTCGGGTACGTCAGAGCTCGGTGGGCGATGGGCTATCACCTCTCTTACGTGCCGCCGCTCGATCCCGTTCGGGGCAAGCAATTGCTGGAGCAGGCGGCGGCTGCCGGCGACGCCTTGGCCATGCATACCTTGGGACAAATGTACTATGAAGGGCGTGGCGTTCCGAAGGACCTCGTGAAGGCGAAGGGTCTCTTCGAGGTCGCGGCGCGCATGGGGCTTACCTATTCCATGAATTCGCTGGGCCGAATGTATCAACGTGGCGAGGCGGTCCCGACCGATCTCGCCCTCACCCGTCGATATTGGGAGGAATCGGCCGTTCGAGGAGATGTTTACGGGATCGACAACCTCGGCTGGGTATACGTACAGGGCATTGACGCACCGAAAGATCCGGGCAAGGCGCTCGTCTATTTCGAGAAAGCCTCTGCCCTCGGCCTTCCAGAAGCGCCGGCGAACATCGGAGCTCTTTACTTCAACGGCATTGGAGTCGCCGTCGACTTCGACGCAGCGCGAAAGTGGTACAAAATCGGCATGGAGCGAGGCGACGCCTATGCGGCGTTCGATCTCGGAGAGATGTCCAGGCTCGGCAAAGGCGGCCCGATCGACGGCGTTCAGGCCGCATATTATTACGCCCGCGCCGGCGCCGCGTTCAATCGTATCGAACCGGCCGCATGGGCGCGAGCAGAGCTTGCCAAATTGGCCAAGAGCAACAAGCCTGCGGCACTGCGACTTTTACTCAGCGAACTGGACCCGGCAAATGCCAAGGCGCCGGAAGCGGCCCTCGAAGACCTCGCCAATCGAGCGATCACAGCAAAGGGCTTGAAGCCGACCGACGCCTCAGCTGACGCGCTCCTGATCGGCACGGCCCAGGCGCTCTGGCTCTCTCGCAACGTGCGCACCGACCTGTTCTAACGCCCCGGACGCGACCCGGAAGGATGTGAAATACGGGGTGGCGAATCCGGCAGCGAGCTGGCCGGCGTTCGCGCGGTTGACGCAAAGGCCGTCGGCAGGGCGTCTGCCGTCCTGCATGGCGGCGCCCCCGTGGGGGCGAACATTACCAATCTTTCATCTTTGCGCCATCGCGGCGTTAGGCTGGACCCGCCATCTTGTCCTGTGACGGGCGTGCGCCCGGGCCTCGATGGAGAACCAGATGTCTGTTGTCCCCTTCCCGACGTTGGGTAAGCGTACGTTGCGTGGCGCGTTGCTCGGCGCCGCAGCCGTCACCGCGATCGGGGGCGTCGCGCTCGAGAACCACGCCTTCTCTGCTTCGGCCGCGGTCGCGGGGGTTACGCAACCCTCGGCCGGCCCCGCCTCCTTCGCCGATGTCGTCGATCGCGTGAAGACTTCCGTCGTCTCGGTCAAGGTCAAGCTCGCCGACGGCGGCGACGCCGACGGCGATGCCGACTCCGACACGCCCGCCATGCCGCGTTTTGCGCCGGGCGGTCCGTTCGACAGGTTCTTCAAGCAGTTCGGCTTCCCCGACGACCGGAACGGCGACGGGCCGTTGCATCGGCGACCGCATCGTCAGTCCCAGGCGCAGGGCTCCGGCTTCTTCATTTCGGCCGACGGCTACGTCGTCACCAACAACCATGTCGTCGATCACGCTACCGTGGTCGAGGTGACGACGTCGGAAGGCAAGACCCTCGACGCCAAGGTCATCGGGACCGACGCCAAGACCGATCTCGCGCTGCTCAAGGTCAAGGGCGACGGCTCGTTTCCGTTCGTCGGATTCGCCTCCCAGGCCCCGCGCGTGGGCGATTGGGTGATCGCGGTCGGCAATCCGTTCGGGCTCGGCGGCACGGTGACCGCGGGCATCGTTTCGGCGCGCGGACGCGACATCGGTTCGGGTCCCTATGACGACTTCCTGCAGATCGACGCGCCGGTGAACCACGGCAATTCCGGCGGCCCGACCTTCAACACCGACGGCGAGGTGGTCGGCGTCAATACGGCGATCTTCTCGCCCTCGGGCGGCAGCGTCGGGATCGGCTTCGCGATCTCGAGCGACGTCGTCAAGACGGTCGTTCAGCAGCTCAAGGACACCGGTTCGGTTGAGCGAGGCTGGCTCGGCGTCGAGATCCAGCCGGTCACGCCCGATCTCGCTGACAGCCTCGGCGTCAAGACCGCTTCGGGCGCTCTGGTCGCCAAGGAGACCGCGAATTCTCCCGCCGAGACGGCCGGCGTGAAAGTCGGCGACGTCATCACGGCGGTCAACGGCGATGCGGTCGCCGATCCGCATGAACTCGCCCGCCGCATCGCGGCGCTTGGGCCGAAGAAGACGGCGCAACTCTCGGTTTGGCGCAACGGCGCGCGGCAGAGCATCGACGTGACGCTCGGCGCGATGCCGAGCGAGAAGCAACAGCAGGCCAGCCTCGAGACGCCGAGCCATGCCGACGAGGGCCCGATCTCCAAGCTCGGCATGAAGCTGGAGCGGGCGAAGGCAGGCGAGGACGGCGTCCACGTCACCGACGTCGATCCGGACAGCGCCGCCGCCGAGCGCGGCATTCAGTCGGGCGACATCATTCTGGACGCGGGCGGCAAATCCGTGACGCGGCCCGAGCAGATCGTCGAGGCGTTCGCCTCGGCCAAGGCAGACGGTCGCAAGGCGGTTCTGCTCCGGGTCAAGTCGGACCAGTCGGTGCGCTTCGTCGCGCTGCCCACCCGCGCGGCGTCCTGATTCGAGATTGGCCTCGGGCGCCCCTCCGAGGCCAACAGGCCGGTTCGATCGCGCGGCTCCCCCCGCCGACCGCGACCCCCGGCCCGAGGGCGGCAGGCCAGTGCCCCCTGGTCTGCCGCCTTTTATTTTGCTTTGCTGCCCGCCGTCGCGCGTTGTCGGCGCGATCGCAGACCGCGCTGCCGCCGCCGCCGCGCCACTCGCGGATAGAGGCGCGTTGGGTCGGACGCGGTCGGCGACCGCGTTTACAACGCTGCGCCGTCGGCGAATGCGTCTACAACGGCCGGACGCGGTCGCCGATCGCGTCGACAATCGATCGTGTATAGGTGAGCCATGCGGATTCTCATCATCGAAGACGATCGCGACACCGCCGCCTATCTCGTCAAGGC
>DASXYQ010000151.1:0-4285 GCA_036502445.1 Roseiarcus sp.
GTCGACGCTCCGACGTTATCTGTCGATGCGATCGTTGCGCGGGCGCTCAGGATGGCGGCTTCCGGCGCCGACGTCATCGATCTCGGCTGTCTGCCGGACCAGCGGTTTCCGCATCTCGAAGACAGTGTTCGCGCCGTCAAGGGTGTCGGTCTGCGCGTCAGCGTCGACTCGGCCGAAACGGACGAACTCAGGCGCGGCGCTCGGGCGGGCGCCGATTTCCTGCTGAGCCTGAAGCAGGATTCGCTGGACCTTGCCACGGAATGCGGCGCCGTTCCGGTGCTGATCCCGTCCGCTCACGGCGATCTCGACTCGCTCCTGCGTTGCGCGGACGTCGCGGAGCGACGCGGAATTGCCTGCATCCTCGATCCGATTCTCGATCCCATCCACTTCGGCTTCGCCGCCTCGCTGACGCGCTATGTAGAATTGCGGCGCCGGCTTCCGCAGGCCGAAATCCTGATGGGCACCGGCAATCTGACGGAATTGACCGACGCGGATACGGGCGGGATCACGGCGGCGCTGCTCGGCGTCTGCTCGGAGCTGCGGATACGCAACGTCCTCGTCGTGCACGTCAGCCCGCATACGAGGCGCACCATCGAGGAGCACGACGCGGCGCGACGCATGTTGTTCGCCGCGCGCGAGGATTCGAGCCTGCCCAGAGATTACAGCGCCGCGCTGCTGCAATTGCATGATCGCCGGCCTTTTCCCAACTCGGCCGATGAAATAGCGGAAATCGCGGCCGAGGTGAAAGATCCCAATTTCCGCATCGAGACGGCCGAAGACGGCATCCATGTCTACAACAGTGCGGGTCATCATGTTGCGCGCGACGGTTTTTCGCTATTTCCGAAGCTGCATGTCGACGCCGATGGTCCGCACGCCTTCTATCTCGGCGCGGAATTGATGAAGGCCGAGATCGCATGGCGGCTCGGCAAGCGATATGTTCAGGACGAGCCGCTCGATTGGGGCGCCGCCGTTTCCCGGGATGGCGAGGATCGAACGCACCTGAAGCAAGCGGGTCAGACGCTGCGCCGAGGCAAAGCTGAGGATTAGCGCATGCCGATG
Source organism: Roseiarcus sp. (assembly GCA_036502445.1). Classification (GTDB taxonomy): domain Bacteria; phylum Pseudomonadota; class Alphaproteobacteria; order Rhizobiales; family Beijerinckiaceae; genus Roseiarcus. The sequence continues at coordinate 1,060 of DASXYQ010000151.1, forward strand.
ATCCGTGAAACGATCGTCACCACAGTCGACGGCGAGGGTAAAATCCACATCGCGCCGCTCGGAATCATAGCGGAGGGCGAACGATGGATCCTGGCGCCATTCCGGCCGTCCAAGACGCTCGACAACCTGCGCGCGGTTCCCTTCGCCGTTGCGAACCACACCGACGATGTGCGCATCTATGCGGGCTGCCTCACGGGCCGTCGCGATTGGGCGACTATCGCTTGCGAGGAGACGCCGGCGCCGCGCCTGAAGGACTGCCTCGCGCATATGTCGCTGCGCGTGGTCGAGGTCGGCGAAGACGAGATGCGGCCGCGGTTCCAATGCGAAGTGGTGCGCTCGGTCTCGCATGCGCCGTTCGCCGGATTCAATCGCGCCCAGGCCGCCGTCATCGAAGCCGCCATCCTCGCCAGTCGCCTGCATCTCTTGCCGCGCGAGAAGATCGAACGGGAGATCGCGGCGCTCGAAATAGTGGTCGGAAAGACGGCGGGACCAAACGAGCAAACGGCCTGGAACTGGCTGCGCGGCAAGTTCGACGCGTACTTCGGCGCGATCGACGCGGGGACGTCGTGAGGAGACCTCGGAAAATAACCGCATCGGTTTCGTGTCATATCCACGAAAACATGCGGCGAGAGCGAAACGATTCATGATTTAGCTTTCGCGCCTCGCGACCGCTTCCCGGCTCGCGCCGTCGCCGTCGTCGTGTCCCCGCGCACCCGCAAGCGGAGTTGATTGCCGAGAACGTCGTTGCCTTCACGAGACGTATCATCATCGCGAACGGGGTTGATTATTTTGTCATCCATTCTCTTGACGCTGATTGATCTTGCGCCGAATTCCCTGCTCCGGACCAAAGGCGGAATAAATTCCCTGCACGCGCGAATTTATTCCCTGCTCCCCTGCACAGGGAATTCTCTCGTAGATCCATGATTTTGCATATGTTTTCGAGACGGATTTTCGCAAAAAGCGGCTGAATCGGGGAAATTCCCTGCATTTTACCCTGCCAGCAGGGAACTCTGGACATCAGGAGCCCGTGAATTTATTTCTCCGCGGCGGGCCGCGAACCCGCCGACTGTCGGGAACGGTCCATGCTCGAAAACTACGCCTCGTGCTCGCGACCGCGGCCTCGAGGCGGTCGGCGCCACGTCGCTTTCGACGAACAGCCGGCTCACGCCGCCGAGGAGGCGAGAACCGCGAGCGCGGCGGCGGGGGCGAAATGCGCAGCGGCCTCGCGCGCCGACGGAGCGGCGTCGACGAGGTCGCCGAAATGGAGATGCCGCCGCCCAAGGCGTCGACTGAGCTCGCGCAAGACCTCGCAACCGACGCCGGCCGCGACGATCGGGGCGTCCCCGCTCAATCGACGGTCCGATAGAACCTGCATCGTCGCGTCGGCGATTTGGCGCAACTGCATCTCGGCGAACCATTGCGCCAGACCGAGCCAGGCCTCGTCGTCCAGTTCGTGCGCGTCGCGGCCGACCATTCGCGCGAGGCGCCGCCGCGAGGCCGCCACGGATTTGTCGCGCCCATCCGTCGTCGCCTGGACATCGGCGCCGGCCGGCAGATCGCCGATGATCCTGTGCACGTCGGCCATGTTGGCGAAGTCGTCGTTCATCAGCGGCGTCCATGCGCCGGCAACGGGAGCACGGTTCGCGCTCGCGAACGCCAAGCTCCGCACGAGGCCGGCGTAGACAAGTTCCCCGGTGGCCAGCCGTTCCGCGTCGGTGTAGCCGCGCGACGCGACGGCACCTGCGACAATGGGAATGATGTCGGTCGTCGTCGACCCCATGTCGATGAGCAGCGCTTCCCGGCGGTAGCGTGCGATCAGCGCCGCGCTCGCATGCCAGTTTGCCGAGGCGACGTCGCTCGCATGGGCGCCGATGGCGTCGAGCGACAGGAAGCCCGCGCGCCCGGCATAAAAGCGCACTGGCGCCGGCGACAACGCGGACGCGGTCAGAGCCGCGAGGGCGGCGACGCCCTTAGAGCGCGACGTGAAGGCCATCGACAATTCCCCGGTCATCGTCGCGGCGTGGGCGTCGGCGGAACCCAGCTCGGACCGGGCGGTTCGAAACGCCTCGTCGAGCCTGGAGACGCCGAGCCAGAGAGGCGAGGCAATTTGGATCGCCGCGACGATGCGACCGCCTTCCGCGCGGGCGGCCTTGAGATGGGCGCCCCCGATGTCCCAGCCGATCACGACGTTCATGTCCCCGTTCCCGTTCTGCTAGAGTGTGCGCCTCCATCCCGCCGCGTCAGCGGCAGTCGGGGGATATCGGTCGTGGAACTCATACCCGTAATCGATCTCAAAGGAGGTCAGGTCGTGCGCGCGCAGTTCGGTCGGCGGGACGACTACCGGCCTATCCAATCACCTCTTTCGGCGACGAGCGATCCCATCGACGTGGCGGGCGGCTTGCTCTCGCTTTATCCCTTCGAAACCTTTTATATCGCCGATCTCGACGCGATCGAATCGGTCGGGGAAAACGAGGGTTCGATCGCGCTTCTGAAGGCGGCGTTTCCCGGACTCTCGCTTTGGGTCGACAACGGCGTGGGCGATATTGAAACGGCGCGCCGATGGTTCGCCGCTCGGTGGGGAGCTCTCGTGATCGGCAGCGAGTCGCAGAGCGATCTGCAAATTCTCGGCGCGTTGCGGGATGACCCGCGTGTCGTGCTGTCTCTCGACTTTCGCGGCGAGGCGTTCCAGGGTCCGCCGGAGCTTCTCGCCGAGCCCGGCCTTTGGCCGAAGCGAGTGATTGCGATGACGCTGGCGCGGGTGGGGGCCGGCGCCGGTCCCGACTTCGAACGCCTCGCGGCGCTACGCGCCGCCGCGCCCGATCTCGAACTCTATGCGGCCGGCGGCGTGCGCGACATCAGGGACATAGAAATTCTGGCGCGAGCCGGCATCTGCGGGGCGCTGGTATCGACGTCGCTGCACGATGGTCGATTGGGGCCTCTCGAGATCGGTCGGGCACACTCGCTTTGAGGGGAGCTGGGGCTCCCCTTGGTTTGCTGGGGGCTTGCTAGGAGAAGCCCAACATGTGAGCCCATCGCCGAAGGAGCGACTTTGGCGCGGCCAAAGGAGCGGCGACCTCGGGAGGGTCCCTATCTAACTGGCGGCGGCGAACGGATGGGCGGCGGTGGCGCGCTTGGAGACGACCTCGGCGGCCGTGGGCTGCCCGCTGACCGCGCGCGCGATCGACTCCTTGACCGCGCGATAGTTGAAGTCCTGGATCTTCTTGTC
>DASXYQ010000152.1:0-17092 GCA_036502445.1 Roseiarcus sp.
ATCGCGCAATTGGGTGATTCCCCGACACACCTTCCGCCTGAAGCCGTCGTCGAATTCGCGCTTCGCGCGCTCACCCACCCCGGCCCCTTCCCACCGAACGCGGGAGCCTGACGCCATGAAGCGCCTGACGGTGTTGGTTTCCTGCCTGCTCGCCGGCGCCCTCGCCGCCTGTGACCCGCCCAAACAGGCTCGACAGGAGGCGCCGCCGCGCCCGGTGCTGGTCGCCGCGGTTCACTATCGGCCGCGCGAACGAGCGCAGGCGTTGCCCGGCATCGTCAAGGCGCGCACCGAGAGCGAACTCGCCTTTCGCGTCGGCGGCCGTCTCGAGGTCCGGCTCGTCGACTCCGGCGCCTTCGTTCGCAAGGGCGAGACGCTCGCCTTCCTCGACCGAAGCGACTTTCAGCTCCAGCTCGAACAGGCGCAAGCCGAGCTGGCCTCCGCTCGCGCGGCGCTGGTTCAGGTCGAGGCCGAGGAGAAGCGCATCACTTCGTTGGCGCGCCAGGGGTGGTCGGCGAACGCCGATTTCGACAAGGCCAAATCAACCGCGGATCAGGCGCGCAGCGCCGTCTCGAGGGCCGAGCGCGCGGTCTCTCTGGCGCAGAACGCGCTGGGCTATGCGACGCTGACGGCCGACGCGGACGGCGTCGTCAGCGCGACCGAGGCCGAGCCGGGCCAAGTCGTCGCGGCCGGGGCGCCCGTCGTCCGGCTCGCGCACACCGATGTGAAGGAGGCCGCCGTCGCGGTGCCGGAGAACCTCGTCGAGCGCGTGCGCGCCGCGAAGGCGCGCGTCGAATATTGGGCGCTGCCCGGCGTCGCGACTTCGGCGAAATTGCGCGAACTCTCGCCCAACGCGGACCCGATGACGCGCACCTACGCCGCGCGCTTCAGCCTGCCGGACGCGCCCGCCTCCGCAAGGCTCGGCATGAGCGTCACGGTCACGCTCGACGACGGCGCTGCGGCGCTCGCACGCATTCCCGTCGGCGCTCTGTTCGATGCGGGACAGGGGCCGGAAGTGTGGACCGTGGATCGTTCCGCCGGCGCGGTCGCGGCGACGCCGGTCGTCGTCGCCGCCTATGATTCTGATTCCGCCTGGATCGCCTCGGGGCTGGCCGAAGGGGCGGAGATCGTCGCTATCGGCGTCCATAAGCTCGACGCCATGCAGAAGGTTCGCATCGTCGAAAACCTAGCGGGGCTCTGATGGGCAGGTTCAATCTCTCGAACTGGGGGATCCGGCATCCTCAGCTCGTCGCCTTTCTGATCTTGATGATCGCCGTCGCCGGCGCGCTCGCCTATTCGCGTCTGGGCCGCGCCGAGGACCCCTCGTTCACGATCAAGAACGTCAACATCAGCGCATTCTGGCCGGGCGCAACCAGCGAAGAGATGCAGGGGCAGGTCGCCGACCGAATCGAGAAGAAGCTGCAGGAGCTGCCCTGGGCCGACAAGATCGAGACCTACGCCAAGCCCGGATTTACCTCGATTTCCTTCGTCTTCAAGGATTCGACGCCGGCGCGCGAAGTGCCGATGCTGTTCCTGTTGTTGCGCAAGAAAATGGCCGACGTGAAGGCCGATCTGCCGCCCGACGTGATCGGCCCCGCGATCAACGACGAGTTCGGCGACGTCGACGCGGTGCTCTATACGATCTCCGGCGACGGCGCGAGCTACGCCCAGCTGAAGCGAGTCGCCGAGGCCTTTCGCAAGCGGCTGCAACGGCTGCCCGACGTGACCAAGGTCGACCTCCTGGGCGCCCAGGGCGAGCGCATCTACGTCGAATTCAGCCACGCCAAGCTCGCCACGCTGGGCGTGTCGGTGCAGGCCGTGCTCGACTCGCTCGCCAAGCAGAACGCGCTCGCGTCCGCCGGCGAATTCCAGACCGACGCACAGCGCGTGCCGCTGCGCGTCAGCGGCGCGGTGCAGGGCGTCGCCGCGGTCGAGGAGACGCCCGTCTTCGCCAACGGCCAGACGTTCCGGCTCGGCGATATCGCAGCTGTCGCGCACGGCTACGAGGATCCGCCGTCCTGGCTCATCCGCTCGCAGGGCCGGCCCGCGCTCGAGGTGGGCGTCGTGATGCAGAAGGGCGGCAATATCCTCGCGCTCGGCAAGACGCTGGACGCGGCGCTCGCGGAGTTCGAGACCGATCTGCCGCAGGGAATTGTCATCACGCGCATCGCCGATCAGCCCAAGGTGGTCGACGCCGCGGTGTTCGAATTCACCCGCTCGTTCCTCGAGGCGCTCGCCATAGTGCTCGGCGTCGGGTTCCTGACGCTCGGCTGGCGGTCGGGGCTGGTCGTCGCGACTTCCGTTCCGCTCGTGCTCGCGATCGTGTTCGTCGCGATGACGGTGATGGGTCTCGACCTGCAGCGGATCACGCTAGGCGCGCTGATCATCGCGCTCGGCCTGCTCGTCGACGACGCGATCATCGCGGTCGAAGCGATCGTCGTAAAGCTCGAGCAGGGCTGGGACCGCGAGCGAGCGGCCTCGTTCGCCTGGACCTCGACGGCGTTTCCGATGCTGACGGGCACGCTCGTCACCGCCGCAGGCTTCATGCCGATCGGCCTCGCCAATTCCGCGACCGGCGAATACGCTGGCGGGATTTTCTGGGTGGTCGGCGTCGCGCTGGTCGCTTCCTGGTTCGTCGCGGTGCTGTTCACGCCGTTCGTCGGCTACAAGTTCCTGCCGAGCTACGCGAAAGCCGGTCATCGGCGGGACGAGCAGGCGATCTATGCGACGGGATTCTACCGCGCGTTCCGCCGCTCGCTGGAGTTCTGCGTCACGCGCCCGCTCGTCGTCATCGCCGTCGCGGTCGTCGTGCTCGGCGTCGGCTTCAGCCAGTTCAGCAAGGTGCAGCAGCAGTTCTTCCCGCTGTCGGAGCGGCCCGAGCTGTTCTTCGAACTGCGGCTCGCCGAGGGCAGCGCGATCGGCGCGACCGAAAAGGTCGCGCGCGAAGCCGAAAAGCTGATCGCGGGCGACGAGGACGCGTCGAGCTACACGACCTACATCGGCCAGGGCTCGCCGCGGTTCTGGCTCGGCCTGCAGCCGGTGCAGCCGAACGAATCCTTCGCCCAGATCGTGATCGTCGCCAAGGACGTCGAGGCGCGCGAACGGATCAAGGCGCGCATCGAGGCGGCGGTCGCCGACGGCGCGCTGAGCGCGGCGCGGGTGCGCGTCGATCGGTTCAACTTCGGGCCGCCGGTCGGCTTTCCCGTGCAATTCCGGGTGATCGGCCCGGATGCGGACCAGGTGCGCGAAATCGCAGCCAAGGTGCGCGACGCGATGCGCGGCGACGATCGCGTCATCGACGCGCATCTCAACTGGGGCGAGAAGATGCCGTCCTTGCGACTGGACGTCGATCAAGCTCGCGCGCGGGCCTTTGGCCTCACGCCGCAAGACATCGCACAGACGCTGCAGACGCTGATCGACGGCGCGACAGTGACGACGATCCGCGCCGGCGACGAGCGGATCGACGTCGTCGCTCGCGCGATTCCGAGCGAACGCGCCGCGCTCGATCGCGTCGCGGATCTGACCATCGAGACGCGGGGCGGCGTCGCCGTTCCGATCGGTCAGGTCGCAAAGATCGTGAGAAGCATCGAGGAGCCGATCATCTGGCGCAAGGATCGCGAAGTCGTCATCACGGCGCTCGGCGATGTCGTCGACGGCGCACAGCCGCCCGACGTCTCGAAGTCGCTGCTGCCGAAGCTGGCCGGGATCCGGGAATCGCTGCCGCCGGGCTACCGCATCGAGACGGGCGGCGCGATCGAGGAATCGCAGAAGGGCATCGCGTCGATCGCGGTCCTGTTCCCGATCATGATCCTGGCGATGCTGACGCTGCTGATGCTGCAGATGCAGAGCTTTTCGCGGCTCGCGATCGTGTTCTTCACGGCGCCGCTCGGCATCGTCGGCGCCTCGATCGCGCTCAATCTCGCGCACAAGCCGTTCGGCTTCGTGGCGCTGCTGGGGTTGATCGCGCTGGCGGGGATGGACATGCGCAACACCGTCATCCTGGTCGACCAGATCGAGAGCGACGTGCGCGACCGCGGGCTGTCTCGCCGCGAGGCGATCGTCTTCGCCACGATGCGGCGCGCGCGCCCGGTCGCGCTCACCGCGCTGGCGGCGATCCTGGCGATGATCCCCCTCTCGGAGAGCGCGTTCTGGGGACCGATGGCCTATACGATCATGGGCGGGCTGTCGGTCGCAACGTTCCTGACGCTGTTCCTGCTGCCCGCGATCTATGCCTTATGGTTCCGCAGATCGTTGGGACCAGCGCCGGCGCCCGCGCGTTCCGAGAGTCGACCCCATCCCGATTTCGCCGCCGTCGCGCCGGCCGAGTGAAGGCGCGCGTCTCCCCTCCCGTTAGCTACTTTGGGGGTGATCGCTTCCGACTCCGAAAATAGCTGAATTCGTCGTCTATGATCGCCGGGCTGACGCTCGGCGATCCTATCTTGCCGACAAGAAAACCCCCTGCCTTTCCCCTCTCGATGCCGCTATGGTTGCAGCGCCGCCGCCGCGAGCGGCCGATCGGAAGCGGGAGGTAACGTCCTTGACAGAGTTGATCGAGCGCCTGTTCGCGCTTCGGCAAGCCGTAGCGCTGGTCACGGGCTCGTCCGGGGGCATCGGCCTCGCGCTGGCGCGCGGTCTCGCCGGCGCGGGGGCGACGGTGGTCGTCAACGGGCGGGACGCGGCCAAGGTCGAGAACGTCGTCGGCGAACTCGCAGCGTCGGGCGCGAAAGCGCATGCGGCGGCGTTCGACGTCACGGATCGCGCCGCCGTCGGCGCGGCCGTCGCGCGGATCGAAGAGGAGGTCGGGCCGATCGACGTCCTCGTCAACAACGCCGGCATCCAGCGCCGCGGGCCGCTGGAGGACTACCCCGAAGAAACCTGGCGCGAACTGATGCGCGCCAATCTCGACAGCGTCTTCTTCGTCGGCCAGGCGGTCGCGCGTCACATGATCGCGCGCAGGCGCGGCCGGATCATCAATATCGGCTCGGTGCAGAGCGAACTCGCGCGGACCAACATCGCGCCCTACACCGCCTCGAAGGGCGCGGTGAAGATGCTCACCAAGGGCATGGCGACCGATTGGGGCAGGCACGGGCTGCGAGTCAATGCGATCGCGCCCGGCTATTTCGCCACCGAACTCAACAAGGCGCTGGTCGAGGACGAGAAGTTTTCGGCCTGGCTCGCGGGCCGCACGCCGATGGGCCGCTGGGGCGACGTCGAAGAGTTGGTCGGCGCCGCGGTCTTCCTCGCTTCCGACGCTTCGAGTTTCGTCAATGGCCACATCCTCTACGTCGACGGCGGCATCACCGCCTGCCTCTGAAGGCTTCGCGATCGTCGTGATGGGCGTCTCGGGCGCCGGCAAGACGACGGTCGGCGTGCGCCTCGCCAAAGCCCTCGGCGCCGAATTCATCGACGGCGACGATCTGCACACCGACGCGGCGCGCGCCAAGATGAAGTCCGGCCACCCGCTGACCGACGAAGACCGCTGGCCCTGGCTCGACCGCATCGGCGCCAAACTCGCGCAGGGCGAGCGCACGGTCGTCGCCTGCTCCGCGCTGCGGCGCGCCTACCGCGACCGGCTGCGCGCGGCGGCCGGGCCAAAACTGCGCTTCGTCTATCTGGAGGCGACCCCTGAGGAAATGCGCGCGCGCGTCGCAGGGCGGGTCGGGCATTACATGCCGGCCTCGCTGGTGGACAGCCAGTTCGCCGCGCTGGAGCCGCCGCGCGACGAACCCGACGTGATCACGATCTCGGCGCACGCCGACCTCGACGAGGAAATCCCGCGGCTGGCCGAGCGCCTGCGAGAGGGACGCCCATGACCCTGGAATCGTTCCTCGCGTGGGAGGAGCGCCAGGAGCTGCGCTATGAGTTCGACGGCTCGCGGCGGATCGCGAGGACCGGCGGAACCTATGCGCATGCGCAGATTCAGTTCCGGTTGGTGCGCGCATTGGTCAACCGCCTCGGCGACGGCCCTTGCAAGGCGGTCGGCGGATTGAAAGTCCGGACAGCGAACGGCGTTCGCTACCCCGACGCCTTCATCATCTGCTCGCCCATTCCGCTGAACGCCACTCTCGCGCACGACCCCGTCGTCATCTTCGAGATCTCGAGCCCGAGCACAGGCAATGACGATCTCGGCGCGAAAAAACTGGAATACCAAGCTCTCCCATCCCCTCCGAGTCCGAGGCGCAGGCCAAACTCGCCTACCTCCGGAGCGAATACAGCGGGCGTCTGGGCTCGGCCTCGCTCACAGTACACAAGGCCGAAGTCAACGGTGAGACCGTCTATCGCGTCCGGTCTAGCGGCATTTCCAAAGCCGATGCGCACAGCTTGTGCGCCAGGCTGCAAGCGAGCGGCGGCGACTGTTTCGTGGCGAGGAACAACTGACCCTGACGCGCGCTTTCAACGTTGTTCCCCCCAAACGCGCCAGGACCGTCTGATACGTCCAGATGGAACCTTGATCTCGTCCGGCACGGCGCCGGAGCCCGCAGCCGCCCCTTCGGCGATGCTCGTCGCGACCTCCGGCGACGCGCAAAAGCCTGCGAACCATAGAACGGTCGTCCGGTGGACGCTCCGACCCTTTCCGGCCAACCGGGATGCGTCGGTGTGGAGGCGGATATCGAAAATCCGGACCTTAGGATGCACGCGTCGATGACGCTCCTGCCGTGGGTACGCCGCAACGAGTCAGCAAACGCCGACCAGCTACTCGGTGTCGGGTTCAGATAAACGATCGGAATTTTCTGATGGGCCTCAATCACGCCGATGTTGACCCCGCGCGCAACGTCGATGAGATCGCAACGCGCGGCTAGTTCGATTTCAAGATGCAGCTGAACGACGGTAGATCGCCAAACTGACGTTCGAAAAGGCCACAGACGGAGAGCGAATCGTCCACGGGCCGCTGGCGGCCCTCGAGCTGCGCAAAGCGCGTCGATGCGGGGCGAAAGAAGCTGTCGCGCTTTCCGTAACGTCATCGCGAGCGTAGCGAAGCGCTCCAGGTCCAATGCAGGGTGCGTCGGGCGAGGCGGGAACACCCAGGCCGGCGTAAGGGGGAAGCCGGGCAGCGGCAAAGCGGCTGGCCGCCTCGGGCGCCGGCGATAACAGGCCGCATCCGAATTTTGGTGTTATTTCTTTCTGGAAAAACGGACGCCTGGTACGGTCTTCGGATAGGCCCGCATCCTATCGGCGGGTCGCTGGAGCCGACACATGACCAAAAACGACGAAGGTGATTTTGCGCAGTCAGAACGCGGGCGGCTGCGCGCGCTCGCACAGACGCGGCGAGTCACGAGAGCGGAACGGCGCGAGATCATGTTGGAACTCGTCGTTGCGGGATATGAGCGCGAGCTGATCGCACAGAAGCTGTGCGTGAGTCTCGCGACCGTTCGGCGCGAAGTCGACAAAGCGATCGACCAACGCGCCCTCGACGCGCCCGACCGCTACGCTCGTCTGCAAGTGACGCGGCTGACGAAGGCGCTGCGCGTGGTGGATTGCTCCCTAGAAGAGGGCGATCTCAAAGCGGTCGAGCCTCTGGTCAAAGTCCTTGGCATGCTCGATCGCTATCACGGGCTGGGTGCTGCCGGCGCGACGAACAGAGAGGCGGTCGAGCCGCGCCGCCTTCCCCGCGCCGTCGCGCCGCTCGCGCTGACCCATGCGGCGCCGGGGCTGGAGCTGTCTCGAGCTGCAGCCGAGAGAGTTGCCGAGCCGATCGTTGCTCTTTTGAACCGAGGCGTTTCGGACGCCGGGATCGCGGTGGCGCGAGAGGCTGACGGCAAGACGAAGTCGCCGCGAAATGGCGCCGCAACGACTTGAAAAGATTGAATCCGCGCCGGGAAATGGTATGGGCTCGGAAGCCGCTAACCTACACGATCTAGTAGTCGGGCGCGCGCCTGAGCGTGCCACTCCGGCTGACGAGCCGCGACAATGACAAGTTGCAGAAAAAGGCGCCTAACGTCTTGAAGTCGCTCGATGCAAAACTGAAATCGGCGCCCCCCTTCTCCCCTTGCGGAAGAAGGTGGCGCGAAGCGCCGGATGAGGGGTCGGCGCCGTCGCCGCGAGTTTTCAGGAAGAGCCCGGCGGCGTGAGCAGCAGCGCTTCATCCTGAAGCGACCCCTCATCCGTCATCGCTGCGCGATGCCACCTTCCCCCGCAAGGGGGGAAGGAAGCCGTCACCCTTCGCCCTTCTGCGGGCGCGCGAGCAGGCCGACGACGGCGGCGCGGGCGTCGATCTCGCCCGCGAGCAACGCCTCGACGGCTGCCGCGATCGGCATGTCGATGCCGCGCGCGCGGGCGAGCTGCATCAGCGCCTGGGCCGTCGTCGCGCCTTCGACGAGCTTGCCGCCGCCGGCTTCGGCGACCGTGCGCCCCTGGCCCAAGGCCAGGCCGAACGCGAAATTGCGGGATTGCGCGGACGAGCAGGTGAGCACGAGATCCCCGAGGCCCGAGAGGCCCATCAGCGTGTGCGCCCGCGCTCCGAACCCATCGCCGAAACGCCTGAGTTCCGCAAACCCGCGCGCGATCAGGGCCGCCCCCGCGCTAGGACCGAGTCCGAGGCCCGAACCGACGCCGCAGGCGATCGCGAGCACGTTCTTCGCCGCGCCGCCGATCTCGACGCCGCGCACGTCGGTCGAGTGATAGAGCCGCAGGTTCGGACCCTTCAGCGCCCGGCAGAGCTCGACAGCCAGCGGCTCCTCCCGCGCGGCCAGCGCCACGGCCGTCGGTAGATCCGCCGCGACGTCCGCGGCAAAGCTCGGCCCCGACAGGATCGCGCACGGCCAGAGCGGCGCCGATTCGCCGACGACCTCGGCCATGAACAGGTTCGTGCCGAGTTCGATCCCCTTGGCGCAGACGACGAGCGGGCGCGGCGCGGACAGAGCGGCCGCGAGGCGGCCCGCCATTTTGCGGGTCGCCTGCGCGGGCGTCGCGACGAGGATCGCCTCGCATTCGGCGAGCTCGGCGAGATCGCTGACGATGCGCACTCGCTGGGCAAGCGCGACTCCCGGCAGGCGCGCCGAGCGCCGGCTGAGCCGCAGCTCGCGCATCGCCTCGCCGTCACGCCCCCAGAGCGCGATGCTTCGCCCGGCGCTCGCCGCCGCGTTGGCGAGCGCGAGGCCCCAGGCCCCGGCGCCCACGACGCCCATGCTCCGGTAGACCGTCACGCCGCGCTTCTCCGTCTTGCCTCGTCTCCGTATCCGCTTCTAGCCAAACACGGAGCAAGAGCCTAACTAAGGCGTGGGTCAGACCGGGAGGCGCGACTCGATGCAGCCGCGCCCGACGACTTGGCCGCCCGTGGCGCGCTTCTCGCAGCGCCGACCCAGCCGAAGGCGCGCGGTGCGCGTCTCCATAGGCGCGGCGGTTTGGGCGCGGCGGTTTGCCCGTTATGGGAGTTGACGATGCAGAACCTCGACGTTTCGACGGTCGTATTCGCCGTCGTCGCCATTTTTGTGATTTTCAAGCTGCGATCGGTGCTGGGCACGCGCACCGGCGCCGAGCGGCGTCCGCTCGACCCGACGACTCCCGCGCGTGGCGACCCGCCAGTCGCGAACGGCAACGTCATCCCGATCGGCGCCGTCGCGCGCACCGCCGCGGCGCCGCCGCCGGCCGACCGCTGGAAGGGCGTCGCGGAAAAGGGTTCCCAGCTGGCCGCGGGGCTCGACGCCATCCTCTCCGCCGAACCGAGTTTCACCCCGGCCGACTTCCTTTCCGGCGCGCGGGCCGCCTATGAGATGATCATCATCGCCTTCGCCGCCGGCGATCTGGCGACGCTGCGGCGCTTGCTGACCCCGGATGCGCTCGCCAATTTCGCCACCGCGATCCAGGCGCGCAAAGCCGCCGGACAGACGATGAAGACGACTCTCGTTTCGATCGATGCCGCAGACTTGGTGGATGCGCGCGTCGTCGGAACGGTGGCGACGCTGGCAGTGCGGTTCGCCGCCAAGCTCGTATCGGCGACCTCCGATAGCGCGGGCGCCGTCGTCGAGGGATCGACCACGACCGTCGTCGATCACTTGGATGTCTGGACGTTCACGCGCCAACTCGGAGCGCGCGACCCCAACTGGCAGCTGTCGGCTACCGAAACCGTGCACTAGCGCCCCCAGCCGATTCGCGGCGATGGTTGGCCACGATTTCTCGCTGGAGCCGCTGGCCTTCGAAGCCTTGGCCGGATTTGACGAGGACGACTTATCCGCCGCGTTTGGCGTCTTTGCGAGGTCGGCGCGGGCGATCGCAGAGGACGCCGCGCCGTTGCGCGCGGCGCGCCTCGCCTCCGAAGGATTGCGGCGCGCCGCAGCCGAGGCACTGGCGGCGCCAGCGCATGACGCCGGGGCGGCGCGGCGCTTCCTGACCACCCATTTCCGCCCGTTCCGCGTTCGGCCCAGTTCGGGGCGCGGCTTTCTCACGGGCTATTACGAACCTTGGGTTCGCGGCTCCGCGGCGCCCACGCCGGATTTTACCGCTCCGATTCTCGCCCGCCCCGCCGATCTCGTCACGGCGCCCGCCGGCGCCGCGCGCTTCGATCCCGCGGCGACGGGCGCGCGGCGGCTGGCGGACGGAAGCCTCGTTCCCTTTCCCGACCGCGCCGCGATCGAGGCGGAAGCCTCGAGCCCGCTTCTCTGGCTCGCCGATGCCGTCGAAGTCTTCCTCGTCCAAGTCCAGGGCTCCGCGCGCGTCGAGCTGACGGATGGGCGGCGCGTACGGCTGGTCTATGACGGTCGCAACGGCCTGCCGTACACCTCGATCGGGCGCCTGCTGATCGAATCCGGCGAGATCGCGGAAGCCGAGATGTCGCTCGCTCGGCTGAAATCCTGGCTGCGCGCGAATGGCCTGTCGCCGGGCGGGCGGGCGCGAGCGCTGATGCAGCGCAACCGTTCATACGTTTTCTTCCGGCTCGAAGTGGGCTTCGACCCCGAGGACGGGCCGATCGGCGGCGCCGGCATTCCGCTGACCCCGCTGCGCTCGATCGCGGTCGATCGCTCGATCTGGTCCTACGGGACGCCGTTCTGGATCGACGCCAGCCTGCCCTGGCAGGGCGAGGCGCCGACGCCGTTTCGCCGATTGACGATCGCCGCGGATACCGGATCGGCGATTTTGGGACCAGCTCGCGCCGATATCTTCTTCGGCGGCGGCGATGCGGCTGGCGCGCGCGCCGGGGCGATCCGTCATCCTGCGGATTTCGTCGTGCTCTTGCCGACCGAGGACAAGGCGTGAGGGAGGTCGTAGAGAAGCCGCGCCGAACCGAGTTGCGGCGCCTCAGCGAGGAGGAAATTGCGCTCTGGGCCGAGGTCGCCAAGAGCGTCGCGCGTCGTCGCGGCGCCAGCCTGCCCGTCATCATCGAGGCAAAGCCGAAGCCAACCCCGCCGCCGCCCAAGGGCGCCACCGCGGCGGCGTCCGCTCCTTCCGAGACGCCGCGCAAAGCGCCGCGGCAGCCGCCACTCGCGCCGCTGGAGCGGCGTCTGAAGCGTGATCTCTCGCGCGGCCGCGCCGCTGTCGACAGCGCGATCGACCTGCACGGGATGAATCAGGCCCAGGCTCACCAGGCCCTGCGGGGGTTCCTCGTTCACATGCAGGCACAGGGCGCGAAGCTCGTGATCGTCGTCACCGGCAAAGGCGGGAAACAACAGGCCTCGGCCGTCTGGGCCGACGAGCCTGGCGTGCTGCGTCGGCTCGTGCCGCAATGGCTGCGCGAGTCGGATATGCGTGCGGTGGTGCTGGGCTTCGAGGAAGCGGCCCGCGCCCATGGCGGCTCGGGGGCGCTGTACGTGAGGCTGCGAAGAAGGGAGCGGAGGTAGGGTGCGCGGGCGGCTCGAGTGCGACGATCCAGCCTTCGAAGCGATCTGGGCTCTCGAAAATCAGCTCGCCGGCTTCTTCACATAGATCTTGCACCACCCTTTGGGGTCGATCTCGCCATCGACCGTCTTGCACGCGTTCGGCGCGATGAAGAAATTGCAGTTGTCGCACTCCTTGTCGCCGTTCGGCGTTTTCTGATAGGCGACCGCCGCTTGCGGGATCTTGGCTTGGGCCTCCGTGGAGGCCAATGCCACGAGCGGCGCGGCGCCGGCGGCGGCCAGCAGGAGAGCGCGACGATTCACGCACCACTTCTCATCGTCTTTTGGCATTCTGTTTCCTCTCGAGTTCGTCTTCGCAGCGAGCGCGAGCTGTCCATGCGTGAACGGCCGAGCGCGTTCGCGACGGATGATGTTGCGTCAGATGCGTTTGGTCAACCGCTCGCGGCGGGCTACCGAAGCGTCGAGCGCGCCTTCCGCGGAAGGGACTTGCGGCGCGGCCCGTCGGAAGGTAGGCCTATGTTCGCCGCACGGCTCGACGGTTTTGGCTGCCGATCAACGCGCCGGGAGCGCCGCCTGTTCGGGGAACCGCCTCATGCAAATGAACGACGTCCAATCTGTTCCGGCGCCCAGGGAGAGAGTCTGGGCCGCGCTCAACGATCCCGAAATCCTCCGCAAGTGCATCCCGGGGTGTCAAAGCCTCGAAATGATTTCGCCGACGGAAATGACCGCGACGGTCGTGGTAAAGTTGGGGCCCGTCAAGGCGACTTTCACGGGCAAAGTCACGTTGTCGGATCTCGACCCGCCGAACGGCTACCGCATTTCTGGCGAAGGTTCGGGGGGCGTCGCCGGCTTCGCCAAGGGCGGGGCGACCGTAAAGCTGGAGTCACCCAGCGAGGACGTGACGAACCTCGCCTACCAAGTCGATGCGCAGATCGGCGGGAAACTGGCGCAACTGGGCGGGCGGCTGATCGACTCGACAGCCAAGAAGCTAGCGGGAGAATTCTTCCAGAATTTCGCCGCCGCGCTCGCGCCACCGCAAGCGTCCGTCGTCGAGCCGCCTGCGACCGAGGCCGAGAGCGAGCCGAAGAAGGGCTGGTTCAAAAATATGATCTCTTAGCCGGGCGGATTTCCGTCTGTGGCGGGGACCGCGCAAATCCTACGCCAGCCGCCACGGCCGCCGCGCATCTGCGCCGGCAAGGCAAGAGAAAAAGCTTGCAACCTCATTGGGGCGCTAGCGCCATGTAAGGCTGCGGCTGGGGGCGGCTCAGGACGATTCCGGCAAGCGCGGCATCAGTTGCTTGGCGCTGGCGATCCTTCAGCAGGCGGCACCGAAGATACCCGGGGGCGCCGGGCTTCTCGCCCAACGAAACACAAGCGCCATGATCCGATTCTGCGATTGTCTCGGCCCTCTCCGCGCCAGAAATGCATCCGGTCGCCAGCATACAGAACGTGATCAGCAGAAACGCTTTTGGCATCGGACGCCTCCGAAAACGCGCGGGCGAATAATATCCCAAAGCATGCGGTTATGTATATAGGATCGGTGCGGCCTGCGTCGACGCCCGCTGGCGCCACCTTTTGCAACGGGGTAAACCGGCCGCGCTTGCAAACATTGCTCATGCTCGCGAGCACGCATCCCTCTCCCGCTAAGAGTGGGAGAGGGATTGCAACAATTCTCGCTTATTTGCCCGAACCGGCCGTCAGTCCCATGACTATGTAGCGTTCCAGAAATATTCCGATCAGCACCAGCGGGGCGATCGCGGCTGTCGAGAGCGCAGCCATCGTCCACCAGTTGATCCCTTGCGAGCCGGTCTGGCTGGCAACCATGACCGGTAGGGTTTGTGCGTTGAAGCCGGTGAGCAGGGACGCGAAGAAATATTCGTTCCAGCACAGAACCATCGCGAGGATGAACGCCGCGACCATGCCGGGCAGAGCCATTGGCAGGACGATGCGGAAGAAGGCGCCCCAGATCGAACAGCCGTCGACCAGCGCGGCCTGCTCCATCTCGTTCGGGATCGTGTCGAACTGGTCACGCATTACCCAGATGACGATCGGCAGCACCATCAAGGTGTAGACCAGGATCAAGCCGATCCGAGTGTCGAGCAGCGCCAGTTCCTTGTAGAGAATGAGGAACGGCATCGCCAAGACCACCGGCGGAAGGATCAGTTGCGAAAGGAAGAAGAAGGAAATGTCCTTGTTTCGCCACGGCCCGAACTTGTATTCGAATCGGCTGAGCCCGTAGGCGGCGAGCGAGCCGATCACGACGGCGAGCGCCGACGCGCCGATCGAGGCGATGACGCTGTTGAGGAACTTATTCAAGAACTCATCGCGAACGTTCGAATGCGCGAAGATGGTGTCGGGCGAGAGCCCGAGCGACTGCCAGCCCTTCCAACTCGGAACAAAGTCCAGCCAGGGGACGAGATGGCCCTGCGTGACGTCCCTGCCGAGTTTGAAGGACGTCGACAACGTCCAATAGAGCGGGAACAGCGCGATGAAAGTCCAGATCGCCAGCGCCGCGTAAATCAGCACGCGGCCACCGATCCGCGGCGCAGCCCGCAGAAACGAGTTTTCCTCGCGCTGGACGCGCAGCGACGCTGACGCGGAGGCTTCGGCGGTCACGGATACTCGCTCCTCGTGTTCCTACTCATGTGAGAAAAACGGGCGCTCACGTCATTTTCTGCATGTATCGCCCGACCGCCTTCAGCAGCAGGGTGACAAAAATGATGATGATGACGAGATAGACTTCGGCTATCATCGTCGCGTAGCCGACATTGGAACGGTCGCGATATTCGCGATACACGAAACTCGAGATCGTATCCGTCGCGCCGCCGGGTCCGCCCGCCGTGACGTTGATGACGATGTCCGCGAGCTTCAATTCGAAAATGATCCGCAGCACGATAGCCGTCACGCTGACCGGCAGCATCAGAGGGAAAGTGATCTCCCAGAACATTTGCCAAGGATTGGCGCCATCGACTCGCGCCGCCTCCTTGACCTCGAGCGGCAGCGCCTGCAATCCGGCGAGCAGCAAGATCACCATGAACGGAATCCAAACCCAGCTGTCCATCACGATGATGCTGGTCCTGGCGATCCAGGGCGAAGTAAAGAACGCGGGATTTTCCCATCCGAGATAGCGCGCGAAGGTCGCGATGGGACCGAACCGGTTCTCCATGAGCGACTTGCCGATCATCCAGCTCACCGCGACGGGGCTGAGCATGAACGGCAGCAGGAACGAGACGCGAAAGAACTTGCGCGCGCGGATGTCGGCGTTCAGCAACAACGCGAGGCCGAAGGCGATCGTGTATTGGACCAGGACGGTCAGCACATAAAACGCCATGTTTCCGAGCGCGTTCCAGAAGTAGGAATCGCCCCACAACGTCCGCAGATTGTCGAGGCCGTTTAAGTGGTGTCCCGACTCGGCGTTCAGGTTCCAGTCGGTGAACGCGATATAGAGGCCGAAAATTGTGGGAAAGATCACCATTGCGAGCGTGAAGAGGAGCGCCGGCAGGACGAACGCCGTCTGCTGACCGACTTCCCCGCGTGCGAGAATCTGACTGCCGGCGAGCGCGACGCCCCACAATATGAAGACGTAAAGAACCGGTCGCCAGTTTGGAAAACCAATCGCCAGAACGCCGGTGGAGTCCAGCGCTTGCAGCGCCGCGACGGCGACGAGCAGAAGTGAGGCGAGCCGGAAGAGCCAACGCCCCATCGAAACGCGCCGCTCGGTCAGATCCTCATGCGCCGTTTCCAGCCTGCCCGCGGTCACTTAACTCATCCTATGCGGCTCGGCGAGCATACAATTTCCGCTCCATGTGTTCGCCCCTGATGCCTCCATGCCGCCGGCGAAAGCTCGTCCGACCTGAAAAGCGAGCGAGTTCTCAATCCGATCTTCGGCCGTCCGCGACGGCTCTGCGCGTCGCGGACGGGATTTTCGGAAAGCGGATCGACTGTCGCTCTCAGAGGCCCATAGCGATCCGATAATACTTGACTTGGTTTTCTCGGCCGAGCTTGTCGGTCAGTTTGTTCCAAGCCGCCGCGATATTGTCCGCGCCTTGTTGCGCGGTCTCCTTGCCGGCGAAGATCTTTTGCAGTTCGTCCTCAGCGATGCTGTAATATTGGAAAGCGCCGGGAATTCGGGGCTCGATCGCCGAGTTCGGGTGATTGTACGAGGTCGACTGCGAATCCATGTAGGAACCAATATACTTCTTGTCGTATCCGGCCAGCGCCCAGAGATCGAGATTGGTGTGGCTCTTCCGGTAGGGTTGGAACCCCGAGGGATACGCCGCCGTCCACATCGACAGATCCTTGCCGCCGAGATGGGCGGCCGCGCTCCACGCCGCCTTCTGGCGCTTGGGATCGGCGTCGACGGCCTTCATTACGTATATGCCCCAACCGAGATAGGCCATGTTGGGCGCGACGTTCGGGCCGGTCGGGAGCTTCTCCCAGGCCTTCTTGCGGAAATTGTAAACGTCGTCCGATCCGGGCAGAATATCGAATGCGAGAACATCGCCGATGGTCGCGCTGTCGCTCGTCTTGGCAAATGTGCCGATGTCGCCCCACCATTCCAGCAATGAGCCGGTGCCAACCACGAACTGTTGGAAAGCCGTCGTGTTGGGATCAGCGTTGATCTGGTCGGCGGGCTCATAGGGCAGCGCGTCAACGACATCCTGGATCGCGCGCACGAAGGCGGGATTGTTCACCTGCGGATTCATGTCCTCGTCGAACAACCAGTTCTTCTCGCCGGGATACTTGGCGTAGGCCGTGGCGCGGCTGCACAGGAAGTAGAAGCCGAACCCGCCCCATGGTTTCGGCTGATCGAGGAAGCCGTAGACTTCCTTGCCTTTGAACTTTTTGCCTTTGAGGAACTTGGTGACGGCTTGAACCTGCGGCCAGGTCTTCGGCGGGCCCCATTCGCCCGCGCCGCCCCCAGCCTTCCACGCCTTCGCGAGGTCGGGATCGGAAAATACGTCGGTGCGGATGTTCATCGTGTGGCAATCGCTGTCGATCGTGACGCGATGGATTCTGCCTGCCCAGGTGCCGACCGGCGGTTTGAGGTAGTTGACATAGTCGTCGAAATCGACCTGCTTCTTCACCCAATCGGGCATTTCCGACAGCAGGTCCTTGACGCCCATATCGCCTTCGAACGGTGCGCCCATTTCGATGATGTCATAGTCGACAGTGCCTGTCGCGATCGTTTGTTGCAGCCGCGCGTTATAGTCGGCCTGCGCTAGGTCGATCCACTTGATCTTGGCGCCCGTATAGGCTTCCCACGGCGTCAGAAAGCCGCGGAACAGGAAATTATGCAGGTTCTGGTTGTTGAGACCCATGAAGGA
>DASXYQ010000153.1:0-9404 GCA_036502445.1 Roseiarcus sp.
CGAGTGGCCGGCCGATCTGATCGTCATGCCGACCGCCGGACATGTCGGCTATCTCGACGCGCTGCGCGGCAGCACCACTGAACGCGTGCTGAGGCAGGCGCCCTGCCCCGTGCTGGCGATGCCCGCAGGAGGCAGTTAGGCAGTGGGCAATAGGCAGCAGGAAATCCCCAGAATCCCCTGCCCACTTTTACGATACTGCCGACTGCCCATTGCCTATTGCCTATTGCCCCAGTCGATCAAGGAGACCCCGTGAACTCGGTTTACGCGAACATGGAGAGGTGGGCCCCCCACGTCCTCAGCATTCTGCGCATCGTCGCCGCGCTGCTGTTCCTGGAACACGGGTTGTCGAAGGTGTTCGGTTTTCCGACGCCCGGGCCGGCCCTCCACGGCCTCCTCATCGTCGCCGCGATCCTCGAGACCGTCGGCAGTCTGTTGCTGCTCGCGGGCGTCTACACCAGAATTGTGGCGTTCATCCTTTCCGGCGAGATGGCCGTCGCCTACTTCATGGCGCATGCTCCGCGCGGTTTCTTTCCGCTCGCGAATGGCGGTCAGGGAGCGATTCTTTTTTGCTTTATATTCCTGTATCTCGCTTTCGCGGGCGGCGGCCCCTGGAGCGTCGATCGCGCGCTGCTGAAGCAGGATTAGCGAAGCGCGTGAGGAGATCGAGACAGTCCTGGAGCGAGCATGGACGTCGTATGATCTGGACCGGTCACTCCTCGCACTGACTCATATTTTTGCCCGTAGCTCCTCGATAATCTCGGGATGCCGATCGAGCACCATGATCAACTGACTCGTCGGCCCGCTCGGCTCGACGAGACCCCTTTCGTATTTGTCGAACGCATTCTCGCCGACTTTGAGCAACTCACCGGCCTTTCGCTGCGAGAGTTTCAATTTCCTGCGAATGCGACGGATAGTCGCCGGCGACGGCACGCCGTCGAGCTTTTCCTTTAGGGCGCGCAACGCCTCATCGACGACCCGCATGTCCTCGCCGACGACGACGCCGTCACCTTCGCCTTCGGGATAATAGCCGGGCAGGTCGACGGTAACGCTTTCGTCCTTGTAGGTCACGGTGAAGGGACGCACGCCGCGCGAAAGCATTGCGCCAGTCTCCGGCGCGATCATCGTCTCGAGCAAGGTCTTCTCCTCTTTCGCCATGATTATTTCTCCTTGAAAGATATAACCTTGAACTCGATGACGATGTCGCCCTGGAATTTGATGTAGAGCGTCAGGCCGCGAGCCGGAACATGATAGACGTCCTGCCAAACACGAGGATCGGCGAATGTCGTCATGGATTTGAAGAACATGCGCCGGTCGATCCCTACGATGGTCTCGACGATTGCGGCGCGATCGAACCCCAGCGACGAGGCGTCGCGCAAGGCGGAGACGGTCATCGCTAACTTGTCGAGCGCTCCAATCGCAAGCTTTATCGCTTCCAGATCATAACTGGGCCGCCGCTTTTCCATCTTAGGGATTACCACCATAAAGGTGGCAAGGCAAGTTCGACGTCGTGCTTGCCGCCCCACTTTGCCCGCGCGCCGTCTGGACGCGCCGGGCGACGCGCCTGTATAAAAGCGCTAGAAGTTCAAGGAAACGGCTGGCGCATGAGCATTCGTTTCGACGACCGCGTCGCGATCGTCACCGGCGCAGGGGGCGGGCTCGGGCGCTGTCATGCGCTCGGCCTCGCCGCGCGGGGCGCGAAGCTCGTCGTCAACGATCTCGGCTCGGGCGGCGCGCCCTCCGACGCCACGCGAAGAGTAGTCGAGGAGATCGAAGGGGCCGGCGGAACCGCGATGGCGGACGGCGCCGACGTGACCAACGCCGACGAGGTCGCGGCGATGGTTGCGCGAGCGCACGCCGAGTGGGGCCGCGTCGACATTCTCGTCAACAATGCCGGCATTTTGCGCGACAAGTCGTTCGCGAAGATGGAGATCGCCGATTTCGAGAAAGTGGTCGGCGTCCATTTGATGGGTTCGGCGATCTGCACCAAGGCGGTCTGGGGCGGCATGCGCGACCGCGGCTACGGCCGCATCGTGTTCACTTCCTCGGCGTCTGGCATATACGGCAATTTCGGCCAGGCGAACTACGGCGCCGCCAAAGCGGCGATGATCGGGCTCATGAACGTGCTGCACCTGGAAGGGGCCAAATACGATATTCGCGTCAACGTGCTCGCGCCCACCGCGGCGACGGGCATGACCGCGGGCCTGCTGCCGCCCGAGATCGCCGCGCTGCTGACGCCGGAATCGGTGACGCCCGCGGTGCTGTTCCTGGTCGGCGAGAACGCGCCCTCCCGCACCATCATGGGCGCGGGCGCCGGCGTCTTCGCCGTCACGCATATCGAGGAAACCCCGGGCGTCTTCCTGCCGGAAGCCGAACGGACGCCGGAAATGATCGCCGCGTGCTTCGCAAAAATCGCCGATCGCGCGAGCGCCGTTCCGCTCGAGAACGCATACGCGCAGACATTCAAGTTCGCCGCCGCCGCCGCCAAGGGCATGGGCGTCGCCCTTCCCCGATAGGAGCCTTTCATGCGCGAAGCCGTCATCGTCTCCACAGCGCGAACCCCGATCGGGAGAGCCTATCGCGGCGCCTTCAACGATACGCCGGCGCAGACGCTCGGCGGCCACGCGATCGAGGCCGCGCTCGGTCGCGCCGGCATAGCCGGGGGCGAGGTCGACGATGTGATCATGGGCGCCGCCTTGCAGCAGGGTTCGAGCGGCTTCAACGTCGCGCGGCAATGCGCATTGCGCGCCGGGCTGCCGACCAGCGTAGCGGGAATGTCGGTCGATCGCCAATGCGCGTCCGGCCTGATGGCAATCTCGATCGCCGCCAAACAGATCATTGTGGACGGCATGAACATCACTGTCGGCGGCGGCCTCGAGTCGATCTCGCTGGTGCAGAACGACCATATGAACCGCTTCCGCGCCACCGATCCATGGCTCGTGGCGCATCGCGACGCGCTCTACATGTCGATGCTGGAGACCGCCGAAATCGTCGCGGAACGCTACGACATCTCGCGCGAGGCGCAGGACGCCTATGCGCTGCAATCGCAACAGCGCACCGCCGCCGCGCAGGCGGCCGGACGCTTCGATGCGGAAATCGTACCGCTCCCGAGCGTCATGAAAGTCGTGGACAAGACGACCGCCGCGATCAGCGACAAGGAAGTCAAGCTCACGAAGGACGAAGGCAATCGCGCCGACACGACGCTCGCCGGTCTCGCCGCGCTGAAGCCGGTGTTCGCGGGCGGCCGACAGCTGACCGCCGCCGGTCGCTTCATCACCGCCGGCAACGCTTCGCAATTGTCCGACGGCGCCAGCGCCTGCGTATTGATGGAGGCGGGGCTCGCGGAAGAGCGCAACCTCGCGCCGCTCGGGATCTATCGCGGCATCGCGGTCGCAGGCTGCGAGCCCGACGAAATGGGGATCGGCCCGGTGTTCGCGGTACCCAAATTGCTGAAGGCGCATGGCCTCGGCGTCGACGACATCGGCCTCTGGGAACTGAACGAGGCGTTCGCCGTGCAGGTGATCTATTGCCGCGACCGGCTCGGCATCGACGACGAAAAGCTCAACGTCGACGGCGGCGCGATCTCGATCGGCCATCCCTACGGGATGAGTGGCTCGCGACTCGTCGGCCACGCCCTGATCGAGGGCAAGCGCCGCGGCGTGAGATACGTCGTCGTGACGATGTGCGTCGGCGGCGGCATGGGCGCCGCGGGACTGTTCGAGGTCGCGTGAAGGCTTACGGAAAGGTTGCTGGCGGGCGTGGTTTCGCGCATGGCCGAGGTTCTCCGCCGGAAGGCCAGCGTTTCTGTAGACGCGGTCGCTGCCTGTCGCCGGCCGCGTGGGTTCCGCTTGGGTTCTCATGCGAAAATGAGGCGCTCTACGCCGGCCGCGCTCAGCGAGCGCGGCTACAGGATCGCAGACGCCCCGAATTTTTGCACCTCTCCCGCCGCTCGAGGAATCGCGAGCGGCCGATTCCGCTGGAAGTTGGCGCTGGGGCGCATGCAAGCAATTCCAATGGTTTTCCACAATTATTTGCATAACGTCCGGTTGCGCACCGTTCGACGTAGACGCTATGATTGTACACCTGCCGCAAGGTTGCAGCAGAGGTTGTGTAGTAGAGAGAGGATGAGAAGCCATGGCGCGCTCCCGCTCGGACAGCTTCACTATGACATTGCGGGTCGTTCTCGCGCTGCCCGATGTCCGGGATACGCCGGAGCCGCTGCTCACGAAACTGGATAGGCCGGAGCCGGTGCTCACGGAACAGCATCTCGCAGACCCCGACGAGAGCGTCGACGCCGCAATGGACTACGCGCTTCCGCTCGACGGCGATCCGGAAACCCTGCGTCAAGCGCAACGTTGTCTTCTGGCGTATGTCGGTTGGCTTCTCGACGACGCGCCGGCCCGATATCCCTCCTGGGCCGAGGACGAGCTGCGACGCGCCATCAGACGCCTGGTCGAGGTGGAGGCGGCGGCGGAGAGCGCTTGTCCGAAACTGCACTGACCCCCACCCCATCATCTCGCCACGGGAAGAGTGCGAGCCGCTTTTGCGCGGCGACGATCTCGCGCAAGGTTCGGCTCATTGCCGGGATAATCGAGCGATCCTCGACCGGGCGAGGAAGCGATGATTTGAATCAGCCAGGCCGACGTTGCGCTGAGCAAGAGTCGCTCCGTGCCATGTTCTCCTCGGAAGCGGGCGCGCGCTCCCTTCCCCCCCTTTGCGGGGGAAGGTGTCATTGCGAAGCAATGACGGATGAGGCCCTTCGGGCCACCTTCCCCCGCAAGAGGGGGGAAGGAGTTTCGCGGCTACCCCCGCCCGAGCGCGTAAAAGTCGTCGTTGGGGGAGATGCTCATGACGTTCGCGAGCCGGTTCGACATGGCGAAGAACGCCGCGATGGCGGCAATGTCCCAAATATCGTCCTGGGAGAACCCTACCGCTTCGAGCGCGGCGAAATCGGGTTCCTCGACCTCCGAACTCCGCGTCGCGACCTGAAGCGCGAAATCGAGCATCGCGCGCTGCCTTTGGGTCAGATCGGCTTTACGGTAATTTGTCGCGACCTGATCGGCGAGCCGTGGGTTCTTGGCGCGGATGCGCAGAATCGCGCCGTGGGCGACGACGCAGTAGAGGCATTGGTTGGCGGCGGAGGTCGCCACCACGATCATCTCACGCTCGGCTTTGGTCAGTCGGCCCGGCTTCTCCATCAGCGCATCGTGATAGGCGAAGAAGGCGCGAAATTCATCCGGGCGATGCGCGAGCGCCAGGAAGACATTCGGCACGAAGCCGGACTTCTCCTGCACCTTCAGGATGCGCTCGCGAATGTCCTCGGGCAGATCGGCGAGGCCAGGAACGGGGAAGCGGCTGATGGGCTTGGCGGCCATGGGATCGGGCTTTCCGAAGGAAAGAGAACGCGACCCTAGCAGAGGTCCGCCTTCACCTCCTCTCCCGTGAGAACGGGAGAGGACGCCGCCGTCTCATTTCGGCGGCTGCTCGTTCTTCTCCTCGGCGTTGGGCCATGGAAACAGCACCGAGTGCGGCGACGTGTAGAAGCTGTCCGGCCGGCGCAGCGACTCGCGCGGCCATTCCGCGGGATGTTCATGCGCGGGGTCGCGGGCGATCGCGCGACGATAAAAATGCCACGTCGCGTGCCCGAGCACCGGCATCACGATCGCCAAGCCGACGAACAACGGCAGCGAACCGACCACGAGGACGGCGGCGACGATCAGGCCCCACAACGCCACGGCGACCGGGTTCATCCACGCGGTTCGCAGCGAGGTTTCGATGGCGACGACGAGCCCGACATCGCGATCGAGCAACAGCGGGAAGGAGACGATGCTGAGGCAGAGCGCGAGCGCGGCAAAGCAGAAGCCGATAGCGCCGCCGAGTCCGATCAGCAGCCAACCGCGCGAACTGGACAGCACGTCAGAGAGGAACAGACCCGCCGAAGTCGGCGGATCTGGGCCGTAGAGCCAGACATAGATGGCCTCGGCCGAACCGATCCAGGCGGCGAAGATCACCACCAACAGCAAGCCGAGCGCGATGATCGCCGGCAGCGCCGGCGATCGCACCACGACGAACGCGTCGCGCCAATCGGGGCTGAGCCCGAGTTCGCGCCGGCGGCTGATCTCGTAGAGGCCGATGGCGACGACCGGACCGACCAACGCGAAACCCGACGCTATCGGGAACAGCAGTTGCAGAGCCCCGCCCATCGAACTCAAAGAGCTGAGGACTAGTCCCGCGACGACGTAGAAGAGCCCGAGGAAGGCCACGTGCGACGGCATGGCCATGAAGTCGTCGAACCCCTCGGCGAGCGCCGCGAAACAATCTCGCGGACCGAGCTTGCGCACCTGCGGCGGCGCGGTGAGCGCGTCGGGGCCGTAATAGATGTGAAAATCCGACAATATGGACATGTGGACGTTCCTCCGTTTGCAATCGCGCAATCGTCATTCGGACGTCATCAGCCATTGTTACGCTACACGAGGGCGAGGCCCTTGTCACCGGCAATGTGTCGGCGTTCCTTCCAGGGGCGGGGGCGACCTCAGCCCCGGATCGGCTCGTGCGCGAGCGCGGCGCGCAGGAAGAAATAAAGCCCCGTCAGCGCGAACAGGATCAGCAAGCCTTCCAGCACGTGCGTCAGCGTGTCCCCGAGCTGGAACAGCCCACCAATCGCCCAGCCCGCCGCGCCGCCGGCGCCGACGAGTTCGGTGCCGACGAGCACGGCGACGCTTCCGAGCGTCACGGCGTTGGTCCAAAGGATCCGGGCGGGCACGGGAAATCTCCTGCATTGCGAAACGCACGGCGCTATAGCATGAAAACGGGCCGCGCAACCCGCGCGCGTTTTCGGTTCCGCGTGCGATCGATCGTCCGCCGCCATCCGTATCAACGAGTTCGGCGGCCTCCATCGCGCCCGGTTCAACCAGACCGGCGTGCTCGCGACCGACGGCGGCGCCCTGGAGCGACGGCGTCGTCTGGAAGTCTGAAAGCGGCATTTGGGATCCGCGAACTGAAAGGCGTATGAAACCCCGACCACCCTGCCCTGCCCCGGAGTCCCCGCATTGACCGACGAAGCCGTCTATTCCCACGCCGCCGTCGCTGCGCCCCATCGTCTGGCCGCGGAAGCGGGCCGCGACGTGCTCGCGCAGGGCGGCAACGCGATCGAGGCGATGGTCGCGATGGCCTCGACGATGCCCGTCGCCTATCCCCACATGAACGCGATCAGCGGCGACGGCTTCTGGCTGATCCGCGACGGCAAGGGCCAAACCCGAGCGATCGAGGCCTGCGGCTTCGCGGGCGAGCACGCGACGATCGGGCGCTATCGCGACCTGGGCTACGATGCGATCCCGCCACGCGGGCCGAACGCCGCGCTCACCGTTCCCGGCACGATCGGCGGCTGGGCGATCGCGCTCGAACTCTCGGCCGCGCTCGGCGGAAAACTGCCGCTGAGAATCCTCTTGGAGCGCGGCGAGCGGCTCGCGCGAGAGGGGGTTCCGGTCTCGCCGTCGGAGACGCGGTTCGATCCGCTCGCCCATCCCGAGCTCATCGCCGCGCCGGGCTTCGCCTCGGCCTTTTTCCTCGACGGCAAGCCGGCTGCGGTGGGGGCGATCCGCAAGCTGCCGCGCCTCGCCGACACGCTCGCGCAGCTCGCGCACGCCGGGCTGGACGATTTCTACCGCGGCGACGTCGCGCGCGAGATCGCGGCGGATCTGGAGCGTATCGACTCCCCCGTGACGCGCTCCGACCTGAAGGCCTACAGCGCCAACTGGCGCGAGCCGCTCGTCCTCAAGCTGAAGAAAGCGACGCTCTACAACACGCCTGCGCCGACGCAGGGGCTCGCCTCGCTGATGCTGCTCGGCCTCTACGAGCGTCTGGCCCCCCGAAGCGTCGATGGATTCGAGCACGCGCACGCGCTGATCGAGGGGTTCAAGCGCGCGGCGGCTGTGCGCGATCGCGTCTGCGTCGATTTCCGCATCGCCACCGACGATTTCGGACATCTGCTCTCCGCCGGCTTCCTCGATAGCGAGGCCGCGAAGATCGACAAACGCCGCGCCGCGCCCTGGCCGCTGAGACCCGAGAAAGGCGACACGGTCTGGATGGGCGCGATCGACTCCAGCGGAATCGCGGTCTCATTCATTCAGTCGCTCTACTGGGAATTCGGCTCGGGATGCGTGCTGGAGCGAACCGGCGTCACGATGCCCAATCGCGGCCTCGCTTTCCCGCTCGACCCGGCCGCGCGCAACGCGCTGCAGCCCGGGCGCCGCCCGTTCCACACGCTCAACCCGCCGCTCGCCGTGTTCGACGATGGGCGGGTGATGTCCTATGGCTCGATGGGCGGCGATGGGCAGCCGCAGTTTCAGGCGCAGGTCTTTACCCGGATCGCTGCGGGCGCCCCGCTCGCGGACGCCGTCGCCGCGCCCCGCCATCTCTTCGGCCGGACCTGGGGCGAAGCCAGCGCCAGCGTCAAGCTGGAGGCGGGCTACGACGACGCGACCGCGGGCGCGCTCGCGCGCGCGGGCCACGAAATCGAGTGGCGCGCGCCGAAGGATTGCGATCTGTTCGGCCATGCCGGCGCGCTGCTGCGGAGCCTCAAGGGCGCCATTGCGGCGACCCACGATCCGCGCTCGGATGGCGGCCCGGCCGGACTATGAGGCGCGCTCAATCGCGCAGTCGAAGCATATCGCCGAACGCGTTGGCCTCGCTGGTGGAAGCCCCGAACGAAGGCGCTCTACGAGGGCCGCGCTCGGCGAGCGCGGCTACATATTCGTGGTTCTCGCCGCAAGTATCGGACGAGTGGCCGGGCTGCCGGAAACAGTTTTCGCGCAGCTGTCGACGCTCAGGAATCTTCTCGCTTCCCTTGGCGGGCAATAGCACTCCCCTTTCGGCCGCTTCTCTCCAAATTTAATTTCTGGTGAGGCGAGGAACCCTTTCGGCGCGATATCGTTACTGCGGTGCAGCAAGGTGCTGCATTGCAGCAACGGGAGAAATTACCATGGATGAGCAGGTTCAGGATTCCATGAACAGGGCCGCCGACGCGGCGAACAAGGCTGCCCAAGCCTCGCGGAAGACGATGGACGAAGGCGGAAAAGCAGCGAGCCAGATGGCAGAACATGCTGCGAGGGCTCAAGAGGAAATGGCGCATCGCGCCGCTGACGCCGGAATGCGTGGCGCCGGCATCGTCAAAGCGACAATCGAGACCGGTATCGAGACTGCGGTTCATAGTTTGGAGCGGATAGCAGAGCATTTCACCACGGCGATGGGCTTCGCCGGTCCGGAGGCGGAAAAGGTGGCGGCGCGCTCGAGGGAAAACCTCGACGCCATCTCGCAGGCAAATTCGGTGATGATGAAGGGCGCCGAGGACATGTCGCATCAATGGATGGTGATTGCCAAAGATGCGTTCGCCAGGAATTTCGATGCGA
>DASXYQ010000154.1:0-6129 GCA_036502445.1 Roseiarcus sp.
GACGCTTGCTGATAGCCCCGCCCGGGTCGGGCGGGGCTATCAGCAAGCGTCATGGTCGTAAAAGCCCGGCGTGAGCGCAGCGGTCCACCCGAAGGGCCGCAGCGAAGCGGAGGAGGCGCGCCCACAAGGGCGTTCGAAGAACGCCCGTCTCTCGACGGGCTATGGCGCCTTGACGGCGAGCACGCGACGGGCACGCGCGGACGCGCGGGCAGGTGGGTTGACCGCCGCCGCAAAGTGACGGCGGCGACACTTCTCTCGCAATCGCTCGAGCCGGCGGCTACGGCGCCGACCCCTCATCCGGCCCTTCGGGCCACCTTCCCCCGCAAGGGGGGAAGGTACGCGCCCGGCTGACTTGTTTTCTGATTAGCCCTAGGTTTTCGCGCGAAAAGCGGGTCGACATCCTCAAGGGCGATGACAGGACGAGGCCACTGGGCGTTTGCGCTTCTAAGAAAAAATAGAAACAATTTCTTGACGATGCTGGTTTTCAGATTATCGTCACGGCTATGGTAAACATTATCCCAAACAGCCGTGCAGTTCAGAGGAGCTTTGATTCTTCGGACCAGCCGCGGGCGCGGCGATCCCCCCCGGAGACTTCGACGTGACCGCGAAGGCAAAGACCACCCCGAAGGCGGGCGCCCGCGCGCCGCGCTCCGGACCTGCGCGCCTGTCCGTCGCCTACGTGCCGCTGGATCGCCTGAAGCCCGATCCCGGGAACGCGCGCCGGCACAGCGCGAAACAGGTCGGGCAGATCGCGAGGAGCATCGAGGCGTTCGGCTTCAACGTCCCGATTCTGGTCGACGGCGACGGCAATGTCGTCGCCGGCCACGGCCGGCTGGCGGCTGCGCGGCGGCTGGGTTTTGGCGAAATTCCGGCCATTCGCCTCGAACATCTCTCCGAGGCGGAGAAGCACGCGTTCATGATCGCCGACAACCGTCTGGCCGAGGTCGCGGTCTGGGACGATCGGCTGCTCGGCGAAGCGCTGAAGGCGCTGACTGTCGTCGATCTGGATTTCGACATCGAGGCGATCGGCTTCGAGATGGGCGAGATCGATCTTCGGATCGAGTCGCTGAACGCCGCGGAGCGCTGTGACGACGAGCCGCCGGACCCGGCTGTCGCCGGCCGGAGCGTGAGCCGCGCCGGCGACCGCTGGCGGCTCGGACCGCACGAGCTTCTCTGTGGCGAGGCGCGCGACGGCGAGCGCGCGAGCGATCCGCGCTATTGCGACGTGATCCTGCGCCGTTGGCAGGCCCTAACCGGGGCGACGGCGCGCCACCAGGTGTCGGGGGCTTCGTTCGACGAGATCGCGCAGCGGCGCGCCGCGGAAGCTCAAACCCCCTCTCCCGCTTCGCGAGAGAGGGCTAGGTGAGGCCCAAGGACCGTGTCGCGCCGCTTCGGAAGGCCCTCATCCCCGCCAAAGCCCGTCGAAGACGGGCGTCTTTCGACGCCCTACGCCGCCAAATTCTCCCGCAAGCGGGAGAAGGGTTCGTCGGAGGCGCCGATGACTGCTGACGAGGCGCCGCGCGAGACCGGGTCGGCTGCGTCCTTCGACGTCGAGCCGGTGACGTATGTTGTCGGCTACCGCCGGCCGCCTGTGGCGACCCGGTTCCGGCCGGGGCAGTCCGGCAATCCGCGGGGAAGCCACAAGGACGCGCCCCATGTGGCCACCGTCGTCGCCGCCGCGCTCGCCGAGCGGGTGCTGGTGAAAGAGAACGACGGGCGCCGGAAGCTCACCAAGTTCGAGGTGGCGGTCAAGCAACTGGTCAACCGCGCCGCCGGCGGGGACACCCGCGCGACCCAATGGCTGATCACGCTCGCGCAAACCCTGGAGGCCAACCCCAGACGGACCGACGCCGAGTTCGACAGCGAGGCGGACGCCGTGGTCATGGTCGAGCTGGCGCGCCGCCTGACCGAGCGGCCATGACGAGCGCGGCCCCGGGAATTTCGACGCCGGAATATCGCGCCGCGCTGCGCGGGGATTTCCATACCTTCGCGCTGCGCTGTTTCACGGAGCTGAACGCCGGGGCCTCGTTTCAGCCGACCCCGCATTTCGTGGTCATGGCGGCCAAGCTGCAAGCGCTTCGCGACGGCGGCGTGAAACGGCTGATCGTCAACATCCC
Source organism: Roseiarcus sp. (assembly GCA_036502445.1). Taxonomy (GTDB): domain Bacteria; phylum Pseudomonadota; class Alphaproteobacteria; order Rhizobiales; family Beijerinckiaceae; genus Roseiarcus. The sequence goes on from DASXYQ010000154.1 coordinate 2,118, forward strand.
GCCGCGGCATCTGAAATCGCTCGCCGCCTCGATCGCGCTGCCGGCCTGGCTGCTCGGCCACGATCCTAACGCGGCGATCGTCAACGTGACCTACGGCCAGGAGCTGTCCGATAAATTCGCCCGCGACTGCCGCGCGATCATGATGGCTTCGTGGTATCGATCGCTGTTCGCGACGCGTCTCTCGCCGAACCGCCCGTCGTTGCAGGAGCTGGTCACGACAGCGGGCGGTTTTCGGCTCGCGACTTCGGTCGGCGGCGTCCTCACCGGACGCGGCGCCGATTTCATCATCATCGACGATCCGCTGAAGCCCGCCGACGCGATGTCCGAGAGCCGCCGCGCCGCCGCCAACGAATGGTTCGACGGAACGCTCTATTCCCGCCTGAACGACAAGGCCAAGGGCGTGATCGTCATCATCATGCAACGGCTGCACGAAGACGATCTCGTCGGCCATGTCCTGAAGCGAGAAGGCTGGGACGTCCTCTCGTTTCCCGCGATCGCCGAGACCGACGAGAAGCTCGTCGTCGATACGCCATTTGGACCACGACAATTCGGCCGCAGAATTGGCGAGGCGCTGCACCCCGAGCGGGAATCGCTGGAGACGCTCGGGCAAATCCGCGCGACGATCGGCGAATACAATTTCGCCGGCCAGTATCAGCAGGCCCCCGCGCCGGCCGGCGGAGGCATGGTGAAAGAGGCGTGGTTTCGCCGCTATCGCATCGACGAGCTGCCGCCCAGCTTCGATCGGATCGTCCAGAGCTGGGACACCGCCAACAAACCGACCGAGCTCGCGGACTATTCGGTATGCACGACGTGGGGAATGAAGGGTCCGAATTTCTGGCTGCTGAACGTCCTGCGCAAGAAGCTCGCCTACCCCGAGCTGAAGCGCGCGGTTCGCGAGCAGCGCGAGTTGTTCAAACCGACGGCGATCCTCGTCGAGGACAAGGCCTCGGGGACCCAGCTGATCCAGGAACTGATCGCGGACGGACTCTCGGAGGTCACGCGCTACGCGCCCGACGGCGACAAGATCATGCGGCTGCACGCGCAGACCGCGACGATCGAGAACGGCTTCGTCCATGTTCCCGAGACGGCCCCCTGGCTGCCCGATTATCTCGCCGAATTCATGCTGTTTCCGAACGCCCGGTATGACGACCAGGTCGATTCGACCGCGCAGGCGCTGGCCTGGGCCAGGCAGCGCCCGCCGGGCCACGGAATGATCGAGTTCTATCGCCGGATGGTGGAGGCGGAGGGATGGCGCTGACGTTCGTTTGCCAAGATAGGCGCGCCGTATTCTGGCGCGCCATGAGGTTGGTGAGAAAAGACTACTTGTAATAGCCGACGCCGCAGCCGAGATCGGCGCTGGCCTTGGTTACGAGGCTCACCTTTGGAACCGGCGTCTTGTCGGCGCCCGGCCGTGGAAACATGTAGCTGACCTCGGTGATCTCGCCTTGCGGCTTCTCCATCCCCGCGAGCAGTTCCGCGCCGAACGGCTTGCCCGTGGCGTCTTTGAGAGTCTTGGTTTCGGCGCCCAGCAACTGCTTGGCGTTTGGGTTGCCGAGGGCGACGTTCTTGCCGCTTTTGAGATCGACGCAAAATACGTAGAGGTCGCGGTCGAGGAATCCGCCCTCTCCCTTGTTGAACATTTCGAGCGCTTTAGCCTTGTCTGCTTTCACTGCGGCGACTGCTTTCGTCAGCATGGCCTTCGCCTCGGCGGCCGTTCCGAATTGCTGAGCGAAAGCGGTTGCGGAGAGCGCAAGGGCTGCGATCGATACCGCAGCGATTATGAACTTACGAACCATGGTTTCCTCCTGTGTGCTTGACCCGGAGGCATCCTTGCATGGCGTCGTTTGCGTGACTTTCGCTTGACGAACGGCAACCTCGACGTCGCAGGCTGCGTCGGCGTTTCTTTCCCAACGGGGCTTGGTTACGGAAACTTCTTCCAGCGCCGCTGTGCCTCCGGTCTTCTCGGCGGCGCTCCCCGACAACAAATCACGGTTTTTCGACGGTTACAAGCCCGGACCGCCGGCATCCTCAGCTCAGCCCCGCCCCGCCCGGCGCAGCCACTCTTCCTCGTCGACCGTCTCCACGCCGAGCTCGCGCGCCTTGGTCAGCTTCGACCCCGCCCCCGGTCCGGCGACGACGAGATCGGTCTTGGCGGAGATCGAGCCCGATACTCTGGCGCCCAGCCGCTCGGCGAGCGCCTTGGCTTCGTCGCGGGTCATCCGCTCCAGCGACCCCGTGAAGACGATCGTCTTGCCTGCGAGCGGATGGCCCGAGGCGACCGCCTCCATCGGCTCGATGCGCACCTCTTCGAGCAGCGCGTCGATCGCGCTCTCGTTGCGCGGTTCGGCGAAGAAGTCGGCGACGGCTTCGGCGACGACTGGTCCGATGCCCTCGATGTCGCCGAACGCTTCGGCCGCGTCGGGCGCCCGCGCGGCGGTCCGCAAGGCGGCGAAGTCGCCGAAATGGCGCGCGAGCCGCCGCGCATTGGTCTCGCCGACATGGCGGATGCCGAGCGCGTAGAGGAAGCGGTTGAGGACGATCGTCCGCCGCGCCTCGATCGCCGCGAACAGATTGCGCGCGGAGGTCTCGCCAAAACCTTCCCACTCCGCGAGCGGCGGCGCGCCCTCGCCGTCGCGGGCCTGCAGCGTAAAAATGTCGGCGGCGGTCTTGATCCGGCCTTCCTTGAAGAACAGCTCGATCTGCTTGTCGCCGAGGCCTTCGATGTCGAACGCGTTGCGCGAGCAGAAATGTTTCAAACCCTCCACCGCCTGCGCCGCGCAGACGAGCCGGCCGGTGCAGCGGCGGACGACGTCGGCGACGCCGGTCTTCTCGTCGATCTCGCGCAGCGCCGCCGAGCCGCAGACGGGGCAGACCTCCGGGAATGCATAGGGCTCGCTGTCGTTCGGCCGCTTCTCCGTCACTACGGAAAGAATCTGCGGGATCACGTCGCCGGCGCGCTGCACGACGACCGTGTCGCCGACCCGCACGTCCTTGCGCGCGATTTCGTCCTCGTTGTGCAGGCTCGCGTTGGCGACGACGACGCCGCCGACCGTCACCGGCTTCAGCTTCGCCACCGGCGTCAGCGCCCCGGTCCGTCCGACCTGGATTTCGATCCCCTGCACGACCGTCATCGCCTGCTCGGCGGGAAACTTGTGCGCGGTCGCCCAGCGCGGGCTGCGCGAGACGAAGCCGAGCCGTTGCTGCAAGGCGAGGCTGTCGACCTTGTAGACGACGCCGTCGATGTCGTAGCCGAGATCGGCGCGGCGCGCCTCGATTTCCCGATAATGCGCGAGCATTTCCGTCGCCGAATGGCATAGCCGGGTCAGCGGATTGGTCGGCAGGCCGAAGCGCCGGAACGCCTCGATCGCGCCCATCTGGGTGGTCGCGATCGGCGCGCTGAGCTCGCCCCAGGAATAGGCGAGGAATTTCAGCGGCCGCTCCGCCGTGATCCGCCAATCGAGCTGGCGCAGCGAGCCGGCGGCGAAATTGCGCGGGTTGGCGAAGGTGCGCCGGCCTGCCGCCTGTTCACGCGCGTTGAGCGCGGCGAAGTCCGCGAGCGCCATGAAGACCTCGCCGCGCGCTTCCAGAACGTCCGGCGCGCCGTGCAGCTCGTTCGGAATCGCCGCGATCGTTCTGACGTTGGCGGTGACGTCCTCGCCCTCATAGCCGTCGCCGCGGGTCGCCGCCTGCACGAGCCGTCCGCCCTCGTATCGCAGCGAGCAGGACAGTCCGTCGATCTTCGGCTCCGCGACCACGTCCAGCGGCGCGTCGTCGCGCAGCGCGAGAAAGCGGCGCACGCGCGCGCAAAATTCCAACACCTCCTCGTCGGAGAAAATATTGCTCAACGAGAGCATCGGCACGCGATGCCGAACCTTGGCAAACTTCTCCGACGGCGCTGCGCCGACCTTTCGGCTCAGCGATTCGGCGTCCGCGAGCGCGGGGAACGCCGCCTCTAATTCGACGTAGCGCCGGCGCAGCGCGTCGTAGTCGGCGTCCGAAATCACTGGCGCGT
>DASXYQ010000155.1:0-3950 GCA_036502445.1 Roseiarcus sp.
TTTGATCGGCGAATCGTATTGTTCGCTGCGCCTGTTCAGATTTTAATTATGGCAGTTTTCCACAATTTTTTGACTTAGGCGCGGTAGCGTACATTCAAATGCGGTAGTGTATATTTCTATTATACCGCTACACTTAGTCTAGCAGGTAAAACACGGGGCGGCCTTCAACGTATGATAAAGGTCATTATCATATACCCAACCCGGAAGGGACTTGCCTTTTAAAATCGATCCGCTCGCCGCGATGAAGCATTTATTCCGCCTTGTCGCCTGAGCCGCCGTCGGCGACCCCCAGTCTGGATCGCTTCGCTTGGCTCGCGATGACGGAGTGCGGTCGATGCGGTCGTGAGCCCCGCTGCCGAAACCCGACGTGGAACCAAGATGGCGCGCGCTCGGTTGGTTATGATCGCAGCGGAAGTACGCACATGACGACTGACCGTCACCATGACCACAAATGGTCTGCCGATGTCGCCGAGCACAGCGACGCTCTCGATCTCGAGCGAGACATCTTCAAGTCGAACGACCCGAAGAAGATCGCGAGGTCGCTGAAGGCGTCGGCCGAGCGGAGCCACCGGCGCAAGGCGGAGCCGTATCGGTCGGCGATGTCCATGCTGACGTTCTATATCAATCGCGCCGGCAAGAACCTGTCCACAGAGGAGCGTGAAACTCTGGAGGCGGCTAAACCCGAGTTGCGCGACTTGTTCGGACGGTGACGGGATCACGGCTATCCAGCCGGCGGGAAGTCGTGCCACCGTGCGCGCCCTTCTCGAGCTTTCCCGCTGCCGCTGGCTGGGGCGGCGGCGGCGCGTTGACGTTCTCTCAAGGCGGCGCGAAGCGCGTTTCGACACGGGAAATTTCAAAACAAAAACAGGTGTGTAACAGATTCTTGTAATAGTTGTTTCTGTGAGACGGAATCCCTGATAGTCTGCTTTCTGTATACCAAAAGAGTCCCGCATGTCTCATCCATTATCTTCGCGCGCCGTCGAGGGGGTCGGGGCGGCTGCCGCTCCCCGAGCGACCGCCGAGCCCCACCCCGGTCAAAAACGAGCCGCCCGGAAATGGCGCCGCAACGATTGAAAAGATTGAATCAGCGCCGGGAAATGGTATGATCTCAGAAGCCTCGAAGCTATCTGGTACACGGCTGCGCGGCTGACCGTGCGTTCCGACCGACAGCTGCGAGAATGCCAAAGTTGAAAGTGGCCAAGTGGCCAGAAAAAGGCGCCTAACGCGCTGAAATCGCTCGATGCAGAACTGAAATCGGCGCCTGCCTTCTGCCACCTGAACGCCGCGCATGCATTCGGCTATCGCCGAAGCGCGATGTCGTGATGAGCAGGAGCGCATCATTGCGCCGCTCCCCTCTGCGTGGGCTACCGGCGAAGTCAGCGCCAAAAAAACGGAGGGGAAATTTTCCTGCCCGTAACACCTTGAAAAACCACAAAACCGGGCAAGAATCTCACCAAGAGATCGAGCCGGCGGCACACATGAAAACGCCCGGGGCCGGGGTTCCAGCCGCGATACTCCGCTCGAGCGCAGGTCTTACAGCGTCGAACGGTCGATCGCCCGCTCCGCCTCGGCGATCGACCCGGGGCGCCCGACATGCAGCCAGAGCCCATCGAGCCGAACCCCGAAGAGCCGCCCACGCTCAGCCGCGCGGAAGAAGAACGGCGCGAGTCGGAAGGCGCCTTCGGCCACCCCTTCGAACAGTTGCGGCTTGATGATTCCGACCCCGGTATAGACGAACGGAGCGACATGGCGGGGCTCGCGCGCCTCGAGCCGGCCGTCGCGCGTCATGGTGAAATCGCCGGGCCAATCCACGCCGATCGCGCCCGCGCTCGCCGCGACGAGCAGGATTGCATCCATCGCGTCGGGGTCGAAAGCGCCGGCGAGGCGCTCGAGGTTCGAGCGCGGCCCCTCGATCCAGAAAGCATCGGTGTTGCAGAGAAAGAACGGCTCGCGGCCGATCTCTGGCAGGGCTTTCTTGATCCCGCCGCCCTGGTCGAGAAGAAGCTCGCGCTCGTCGGAAATGACGATTTTTGGCGTCCGCCGCGCCGCCAGATGCGCCTCGATCTGCTCGGGCAGCCAATGCACGTTGACGACCGCCTTCGTGACGCCGTTTTCGGCGAAACGATCGAGGCAATGATCGATCAGCGCGCGGCCCGCCACTTCGATCAGGGGCTTGGGCTGGGTCAGCGTCAGCGGCCGCATGCGCGCGCCCAGACCCGCGGCGAAGACCATCGCGGTCTTCGGCATGGCGGCCATGGCGCTCAGGATTCTTCAGCCGGCGCAGAGCCGAGCGCGCGTGGCAGGTGCGTGGCGAACCATTGCCGCAACGGTTCGAGCACGGGGTGGGCGAGATTCTTGGCCAGCGTCCGCTCGATACGTGGCAACAGCCGCAAATATTGCGGCTTGCCGTCGCGCTGGTCCAAGCGCGTGAAGAGACCGAGAATCTTGGTCGCGCGCTGGGCGCCCATGACCGCGTAGGCGGCAGTGAAGGCGCCGTGATCGAAGGATGGGTCGGAAATGGCGCGCCGGCGAGTATAGTGCGCGAGCAACCGCAATTCGAGATCGGCGGGGACTTCGCAGCGCGCGTCCTGAAGCAGGGACGCGAGGTCATAGGCGGGCGGGCCGAGTACGGCGTCCTGGAAGTCGATGAGGCCGAGCCGCTTCAACCCGTCGCGTTCGGCGAGCCAATGCAGATTGGGCGAGTGGAAGTCGCGAAGGGTCCATGTCGTCCGCGGCCCGAGGACGGGGGCCAGGACTTCTCGCCAAAGCGCGAGGAATTGCATGCGTGCGCCCGACGACGGATTGCCTCGAGCGATCACGGGCGCATACCAATCGAGCGCGAGCTCGACCTCGATCGACATCGCCTCGATATCGTAGACAGGGAGCGTGTAGGTCTCATGCCCGACGGGCAGTTCCGGCGGCAATGCTCGTGCGTGCAGGTCGGCTAGCAGCGACGTCGCCTCGGCGTAGCGCGGAGCGTTCGGGCCGTTCTCGTCCGCGACCGTCTCATCGCCGAAATCCTCGATCAGCGCGAGACCGCGGTGAACGTCTCGAGCAAGAATGCGGGGCGTCGAGTAGCCCTGCGCGCGCAGGCCACCCGCCATGGCGAGGAAGGCGCGGATGTCCACCGACAACCGCGCGATTTCCGCGTAGGACTTTCCGAAACGCAGCCTCGGGCCACCCGCGCGCGGCGGCGAGATCATCAGGATCGCCGTCGCGCCATTTCGCGCCGTCAGCCTCTCGTAGGCGCGGCTGGACGCATCGCCGTGCAGGGGCGCGCGATTGGCCTCAGCCCAGCCCGCACGCTCGAGAAAAGCCTCGATCGCCCGCGCGCGCCTGAAGCGCGGGGCCATCGCGCCGCGGGCGCGGAGTTCCGCGCGGCGAAATTCGTCGCCCCGGGCGGCGTCGTAGGACAGCGTGATTTCCAGTCGATCCGGAGGCAGGGCGTCGACGGCGCGCTCCGGCCATTCGACCAGCGCGACGGCGCCCTCGATCGTCTCACCCCAGCCCAGCTGAGCCAGCTCCTCGGCGCCGCGCAACCGGTAGAAATCCCCATGCACTACGGGAAAGTCCGGGCCCTCGTAGACCTGCAGCAGCGTGAACGTCGGGCTCGGCGCCTCGAGCTCGGGCTGGCCGGTCACCGCCCGGAGATAGCCCCGCGCGAAGGCGGTCTTTCCCGCGCCGAGATCGCCAGAAAGCCCAATGAAGTCGCCCGCGCGAGCGAAGCGCGTGAGCCATTGCGCAAGCGCGATGGTGGCCCCCTCGTGAGGCAGGTCGACCATCTCGGGCGCCTCGTCGTCCGCTCGTCCCCCGCCCATTGTCAAGCAACCGCGTTCGTCATGCGACGGGACGCCCTGACGGGAAAAAAGCACGTCACCGTGGTGCCTTCCCCGAGCGCCGAATCGAGGGTAACGCGCCCGCCGTGCAGTTCGACCAGCGCGCGCACGATC
>DASXYQ010000156.1:0-3622 GCA_036502445.1 Roseiarcus sp.
TATGCCCTTGTCGACCCAGGAATAGCCGAGATAATTGAGCACCATCGGCTGTTCGGGAAACAGCTCCAACGCCTTCTTGAAATCCGCCTCCGCTTTCGGCCACTGCTTCGAACGCTCGAAGCAGATGCCGCGGAAATAGAACAGCGTCCAATAGCTGCGGTCGGGAGTCCCCACAAGAAGTTCGATCGCCTTGTCGTAGGATTGCGCAGCCGCATCGAAATTCTTGGCCGAGCGTTGCAGGCTGCCGAGCGAGCTCCACGCCTCCGGCTCTTGCGGATGGGCGGCAACCAGCGCCTGCAGGCGCTTCATGGCCTCGTCCGTCCGGCCGATCGCGTCCAACTCGAGCGCGACCTGGATTTCGGCGCTCTCGCGCATCGGAGACCAAGCGGGCACCATCTGATAGGCGCGGATAGACGCTTCGCCCTGCTTCATGTCCTCGAACAGAGTGGCGACGGTGACCGCCGCGAGATCGTGATCGGGGCGCAAAATCAGGGCGAGGCGCAGATAGATCAACGCAGCCAGTTCATCGCCCTGCCGCGTGCCGGCGCCGCCCAGCCCGTAGAGCACCTCGGCGGCGCCCTCCTTCGGGTTGTGCACCGTCGGCGGCAGCGGCTTGCCGGCCATGACATCGGCGAGCGCGGCCTTGATCAGGGGATGATTGGGAATGAGGCGAAGGAAATCTTGGTAAACCTTCTTCGCGCCCTCCATGTCGTTGTGGCGTGAGAGGAATCGCCCATACGCGTCCGCGAGCCGCAATGTGTTCTTGTCCGCGTCATACGCCGCCTTCAAACGGCGCTGGGCTTCGACGGGATTGCCGAGCGCGTCCGCGATCAGGCCGGCATGATAGTCGCGGAACACCGCCACGCTGGCGTCCTTGCCTCGATCTACGGTCTCCAGCGCGCGCCGCAGATCGCCCGCGCCCGCCCAGGTCCAGGCCGTGAGCAACGACGTGGTGACGTCGTGCGCCCGGCCCGCGTCCCCGGTCGTGAGTTGCGCGCGCGCCGCGGCATACTGACCCTCGGAGATCGCCCGCGTCGCGAGCGCCAGGCGCGCGAGGCTGTTGCCGGGGTCGCGGGTGATCAGCCGATCGGCGAGCGCGAACGCGTTGATCCCGTCGCCGTCCGCCAGCGCAGCGGCGAAGGCGCGCTCGATGAGATCGACGTTGCGGGGATCGGCGCGCAAGGTCTCGCGAAAATAGAAGGCCGAGCCAGCCGTGTCGCGATCATCGCTGGCGATGATCGCAGAGAGGTAATTGCCAGTTTGCGTCTGCCCGACTTCGAAAGGTCCCGAACCGGGATCAACGATGCGTGCGCGCGCCGGAGCGGCCAGGACGAGAAGAAGCGCGGTCGCGGCGAGGAGTGCGCGACGGTTGAGGCGTCGGGATATCGAGTGGGGCAAGGGCGAGTGTTTCCTTTGAGAGACGGAGCGACGGATCTGACCCTCTTACAGGAAAATCGTTGCCGAGAAAATTGGCGCGACAAAGGCGCTCAGAAAAATCGGATTCGCCAAACGCATCGGGGACGGCGCTCGAACCGGTCGCCTCGGCGCCCTCCCCGGGGGAAGGGCGCGCCCAGCTCAATCGCCCGCGCTGAAGGCCCGCGCGAGTGCATCGAAGAGCGCGTTCTCGTCCGGGTTCACGGCCGAGCGGACGCGCGTTGCGCCGCTCGAGCGCAGCGGCGAGGCCGCGTTCTCGGAAATGCAGACGTGGAGCAGCGCGCGGAATCTTTCCGCGGTTCCCGCGCCATCCGCGAGCCGCAGCGTGATCTCGGCGCTCCGGGCCGAATAATGCAGCGCCGCGTCGCAGTTCGCCACTGCGCGCGCTTCCCCAAAACTCCAGGCGCGGCGAGCCTCGGCGACGTATACCTCGATCGGCGTCACGCGATGGCCGTCCGCGGCGAGCGCACTCTCGAGATCGCTCTTTCGGTCCCGGCCGGCGAGATAGAGGACCCGAGAGCCCGGCGTCAGCCGGGCGCGCAGGCTCTCCGCCAGCGCCGCCGCGTCATTCGCCGAAGCTTCGACCTCGAGCTCTTGCGCGACGGCGGCTAGCGCGGTCTGCGCGCCCACGACGAACAGCGGCAGGGAGAGGATCGCGTCTCGGGAGGATGGGCTCAGGAGGTCGAAAGCCTTGGCGCTGGTCGCGACGACCGCATCGTAGTCGCAGCGTGGAATCCCGGCCTGCGTCGCGAGGACCATTGTCGCCGGCGCGACGAAGCTTTCGTAGCCCAGTTCCAGCAATCGCGCCGCGCTGCGCTCCGCATCCTCGGTCGCGCGCGTCAGCGCTATTGTTTGCCTCGGGCGCAAATCCTCATACTCCGGAAGCCGTAGGCGTGAAGTACCTCGGCCGACCCGCCGCGGTCGGCGACCGGGTGTACAGCGCGTCCGGCGGCTCGCTCCCTATCAATAAGCTCTGTCGCGCAGCGCGCCAAGCGTATAGAGACGAATCGGCGACCCCAACCTTCACCCCAGAGGAGCCCGAGTCGGCCCGATGCGAGTTTTGGGAATCGAGACGACCTGCGACGAAACCGCAGCCGCCGTGGTGCGGCTGTGCCCCGACGGCACGGGCGAAATCCTTGCCGACGAGGTGATGAGCCAGATCGCCGCGCATGCCGCCTATGGCGGGGTCGTTCCGGAAATCGCCGCGCGGGCCCATGTCGAGATCATCGATAGCCTCGTTGTGCGCGCGCTGCGGCGGGCGAAGCTCACCGCTCGAGACCTCGACGGCGTCGCCGCCGCGGCCGGACCCGGACTGATCGGCGGCGTGTTGGTCGGCCTGATGACGGGGAAGGGAATCGCGTTGGCGGCGGGCAAGCCGTTCTTGGCGGTCAACCACCTCGAGGCGCACGCCCTGGTGGCGCGGCTGGTGCAGCGATTGGCGTTTCCCTATCTGTTGCTGTTGGCTTCCGGCGGCCACACCCAGATTCTGGCGGTCAAGGACGTCGGCTTCTACGAGCGTCTGGGCGCGACGATGGACGATGCGATCGGGGAAGCCTTCGACAAGATCGCCAAGATGCTCGGCCTTCCGCAACCCGGCGGTCCCGCCGTCGAGGCGCGAGCCCGCGAGGGCGATCCCAACCGCTTCGCGCTGCCCCGACCCATGATCGGGCGGCCGAGCGCGGACTTTTCCTTGTCCGGCCTCAAGACGGCGACACGGCAGATTGCTTTGTCGATCGCGCCGTTGCGGCCCCGCGACGTCGCCGACCTCTGCGCCTCGTTTCAGGCGGCGGTCGTCGACGTGATCGAGGACCGCATGCGCGTCGGACTGCGACTGTTTCGTCAACGCGCCGGAGCGGCCCAGGCGATTGTGATTTCGGGCGGCGTCGCGGCGAACGTTGAAATCCGCGACGCAATGGCGCGTTTTTGCGCGCAGGCAGGCGTGCCGCTCGTCGCGCCGCCGCCCGCGCTCTGCACTGACAATGGAGCGATGATTGCGTGGGCAGGCATCGAACGCCTGCGGCGCGGCTTTGTCGACGACCTAGCCGCGTCCGCCCGGCCGCGCTGGCCGCTCGACGTGTCGGCCGCACAGTCGCTGAACAGGAAGGCGTGATGCCGCGAACGTCGGCCCTATTGCGGGGTCGGTGTGGCGGTCGGGGCGGGTTCGGGGGTGCCGGCGGGCGCGCCGGGT
>DASXYQ010000157.1:0-22810 GCA_036502445.1 Roseiarcus sp.
AATCGGCGCCCCAGGCGCGGGCCTCGAGCACCTGGTAGGGATCGAATAGGAAATCCTTGCGCAGGATCGGCAGCGGGGTGGCCGCCCGCGCTTTCTTCAGGTGCTCGGGCGAGCCCTGGAACGAGGGCGCGTCGGTCAGCACCGAAAGGCACGTCGCGCCGCCCTTTTGATAGGCCTTGGCGAGCGCGTCGGGATCGAAATGCTCGCGAATCAATCCTTTCGACGGGCTCGCTTTCTTGATCTCGGCGATCAGCGCGAATCGGCCCTCGCCCTGCGCGCGCTCCAGCGCCTTGAGGAAGCCGCGCGGCGGCGATTGCTCGCGGATTTCGCGCTCCAGCGTCCCCCGCGGCACGCGCACCTTGGCCTCGGCGATTTCGCGCCGCTTGTACGCCTCGATCTTGCGCAAGATGTCCGCCATTGCCGCCTCAGTCGATCACGCATTTGAGACTGTGACAAGACGATCGAGCGTTTCGCGCGCCGCGCCGATGTCGAGCGCACGCTGCGCGATTCGGACGCCGTCGGCGAGGTCTCGCGCCGCTTCCGCTACCACAAGCGCGCCGGCCGCGTTGAAGACGGCGATGTCACGGTGGGCGCCGCGGGCGCCTTCCAGGACGGCGCGGAGCGCCGCCGCGTTATGCGCCGCGTCGCCGCCCTTGAGTGCGGCAGGGTCGGCGCGCGCGAGACCCACGTCCTCGGGCGCTGCCTCGAAGGCGCGGATTTCGCCGTTCTTCAATTCGACGATCCGCGTCGGCGCCGTCGTCGTCATCTCGTCGAGCCCGTCGCCGCCATGGACGATCCATACCCGCTCGGAGCCGAGATTTCGCAGCACTTCCGCCATCGGCTGGAGCCAGCCGGACGAAAATACGCCGATCAGCTGCCGCTTCACGCCGGCCGGGTTCGACAGCGGCCCGAGCAGATTGAAGATCGTCCGCGTGCCCAGCTCCACCCGCGCCGCGCCGACGTGACGCATCGAGGCATGGTGGGTGGTCGCCATCATGAAGCCGACGCCCGCCTCTATGATGCAGCGCTCGATCGCCTCGGGGGAAATGCCGATCTTGACGCCGAGCGCCGTCAGCACGTCCGCCGCCCCCGATTTCGACGACGCCGCGCGATTGCCGTGCTTGGCGACCGGCACGCCACAGGCCGCGACGATCAGCGCGGCGAGCGTCGAGATATTGTAGGAGCCGGAGCCGTCGCCGCCGGTGCCCACGATGTCGATGGCGCCGTCGGGCGCGGCGACCCGCAGCATCTTGGCGCGCATCGTCGTGACCGCGCCGGTGATCTCCTCGACGGCTTCGCCGCGAACGCGAAGCGCCATCAGGAACCCGCCGACCTGCGCCGGCGTCGCGTCGCCCGACAGCATGGATTCGAACGCCGCCGCCGCCTCGGCGCGCGTCAGTTGGGCGCCCGCGGCGACCTTGGCGATCAGCGGTTTGAACGATTCCATGGAAGAGATTTTCCGTCAGGCCGGTGCGTGGGAATCGTTGAACGCGTTCGCGAGATCGAGAAAATTCTTCAGGATCGTGCGCCCGTGCTCGCTCGCGATGCTTTCGGGATGAAATTGCACGCCGTGAACCGGCCGGTCGCGATGCGAAACCGCCATTATCAAGCCGTCGTCGGCCTCGGCCGTGATCTCGAGATCCTCGGGCGCGGTCGCCCTGTCGATCACGAGCGAATGATAGCGCGTGGCGTGAAATGGGCCGTTCACTCCGCGAAACAGCCCGCGCGCATTGTGCGAAACCCGCGAGATCTTGCCGTGCATGGGCAGCGGCGCGCGCACCACTCGTCCGCCGAAGGCCTGACCGATCGCCTGGTGGCCGAGGCAGACGCCGAGGATCGGCTTCGTCGCGCTCGCCGCGCGCACCAGGTCCAGGCAGATGCCCGCTTCGTTGGGCGTGCACGGGCCAGGCGAGAGCACCAGCGCATCGGCCTTCTCGTCGAGCGCCTCCTCCACCGAAATCTCGTCGTTGCGCCAAACCGTCACGTCGGCGCCGAGCTCGCCGATATAGTGGACGAGGTTGAAGGTGAAACTGTCGTAATTGTCGATCAGGGTCACGCGCATCGCGGTTCGGCTCCGTGCGGGATCGTCTTTCCACGCGGGCGGCGGGCGCGTCAAGGCGAGGCGCGCCGGCGCGCCGCGCTCCCCTTCCCCCCTCTTGTGGGGCCGAGCGAAACGCAAGGGCGTTTCGCGGGGGGGTGTCATTGCGAAGCAATGACGGATGAGGGGGATCGAGCGGAGCGAGATGGCTCCGTGGAACTCCGCTCACTTTCGAGATACACTGGAGGGCTCGGACCGCCGAACGATGGCGCCACGTGTTGTACGTTCGGAGCCATCTCGCTCCGCTCGATCCCCCTCATCCGGCCGTTCGGGCCACCTTCCCCCGCGAGGGGGGAAGGGTTTTCCTCCCGCGGCATCGGCCGGGGCTTCCTCAGCGAACTGGAGGCGCGGATGAAGACGGGATCGGCGGAAACATTGAAGCTGGCGCAACGGCTCGACGTGCCTGTAGGGTGGCTCGGGTAAGCGAAAGGCCCTCAGAATGAAACGGCGACGTCTGCTGCAGATCATCGCGGCCCTTCCGCTGGCGCGTGGCCTTTGGGGGTCGGCGCTCGTGCGGGCCGCGGCCGCCTCCACTTCCCGGGTCCGTCCCGGCGACCCGGCTTGGCCGTTGCTGGCGGAATGGGATCAGCTGTCCAAGGATGTCGGCGGACGGCTGATCAAAGTCCGATCGCCGCTCTCCGCCTGCATCGACGCGCCCTCGGGCGCGGCTTGCGCTGAAGTCTTCAAGGAACTGAAAAACCCCTACTACCTCGGCGACGAGGTCGGCCTGACCCAATCGCTCGGCTGGGTCGACGCCTGGACTTCGCAGCCGAGCGTCTATGCGGTCGCCGCCGAGACGACCGCCGACGTCGTCGCCGCCGTCAATTTCGCGCGCGAGCACAATCTGCGGCTCGTCGTCAAAGGCGGCGGCCACAGCTATTTCGGGGGATCGAACGCGGCCGATTCGCTCCTGATCTGGACGCGCAAGATGCACGCGATCGCTGTGCACGACGCCTTTGTCGGCGAGGGTTGCGCGGGGCGAGTCGAGCCGGCGCCCGCCGTGACGGTGGAAGCGGGCGCGATCTGGCGGCACGTCTACGACCAAGTCACGACCAAGGCGGGCCGCTACGTCCAAGGCGGCGGCTGCCTGACGGTCGGCGTCGCCGGCCTGATCTCCGGCGGCGGCTTCGGCAGCTTTTCCAAGCGCTATGGCATGGCCGCAGCGAGCCTGTTGGAAGCGGAGATCGTGACCGCGGACGGCGACGTCAAGATCGCCAATGCGTGCACGAACCCCGATCTCTACTGGGCGATCAAAGGCGGCGGCGGGGGGTTCGGCGTCGTCACGCGGTTGACATTGCGAACGCATGAACTCCCTAAATTTTTCGGCGGCGTCTTTCTGGAGATCAAGGCAACGTCCGACGAAGCGCATCGTCGGCTGATCGGCAAAATCGTCGAATTCTACGCCGACCAGCTCTTCAACCCGCATTGGGGCGAGCAACTCGTCTTCCGGCCCGGTGTGCTCGCGATCTCGATGGTGTTCCAAGGGCTCGACGGGCAAGAGGCCGAGACGGTCTGGCGTCCGTTCTTCAATTGGGTCGCCGCCTCGCCTGGGGATTTCACTGTCACAGGGGCGGCAAGGGTGCTGCCGGCGCCGGCGCGGTATTTCTGGGACCCGACGCTGCTCAAACTCATTCCCGGCGTCGTGCTCGAGGACGACCGCCCGGGCGCGCCGGAGGCCAATGTTTTCTGGACCGGCAATCTCGGTGAGGCGGGGATTTTCTGGCATGGCTATCAATCGGCCTGGCTGCCCGCCTCGTTGCTGCAGCCCGACCAACGGGAGAAATTCGCCGATGCGCTTTACGCGGCGACGAAACACTGGGGCTTTTCGCTGCATGTCAACAAGGGCCTGGCCGGCGCCCCGGCCGAGGCGATCGAAGCGGCGAAGGACACGGCGATGAATCCCGCTGTCTCCGACGCTTTCGCGCTGGCGATCAGCGCCACCGGGGAACAGCCGGCCTATCCCGGCGTCGCCGGGCATGAGCCTGATTTAGCTGTGGCGCGGAAACATGCCGATGCGATCGATATGGCCATGAACGAGTTGCGCAAGCTGACGCCGAGCGTCGGCTCCTATGTTCTCGAGACCAATTTCTTCCAGCCGAACTGGCAGGATGCATTCTTTGGCGCCAACTACGCAAAACTTCGCGCCGTCAAGGACAAGTACGATCCCGCCGGCCTCTTCTTCGTTCATCACGGCGTCGGCAGCGAGGACTGGAGTGACGACGGCTTCACCCGGCTGAGGTGAGGCATCATCTGGAGAAATGCCTCGAGGCGACCAACAACAACAAATGAATCAACTCGCGGTTGGCGGCGACAATCGAACGCGGGACCGAACTTTGCGAACATGTGTCATGCTCGCGAACGCGAGCATCCAGAATACCACGACCAAAGGAAAAGCACTTCGTCATTGCGAGCGACAGCGAAGCAATCCAGACTGAGCCACAGATACGCAGCCCAAGTCTGGATTGCTTCGCTTTGCTCGCAATGACGGATGGGGCGATGCTCATCCGACCATAGGGCGCTCGCTGGAACGCTCGACGGGCTACGAGAAGGGTTTCAGATTTCGTGCTAGTCTCAGCTTCGGCGCGGCTCGTGGAACGCCGCGCCAGCGCCGCGAGAAAGGTTGTGCTACCGGCCATGTCGACATTTGTGAACAGCCCTCGATTTCCGCGCTCGGCGTTTGCGCTTTGCCTCGTCATTTCCATGCTGACCTCGATGGCGGCGGCGGCGCAGGGCGGGCTGGAGCCGTTGGAGATAACGACCGCGAGCGGCCAGCACGTATTTCAGGTCGAGATCGCCAACAACGAAGCCTCGCGCGAAAAGGGCCTGATGTTTCGCCGCTTCATGCCGGCCGACCGGGGCATGCTGTTCGAGTTCGAAAAGAACCAGCCGGTCGCGTTCTGGATGAAGAACACCTACATCCCGCTCGACATGGTCTTCATCGCGCCCGACGGCAGGGTGACGCATGTCGCAGCCAACGCAGAACCGTTGTCGGAGGCGGTCGTGCCCTCGGGCGGCCCCTGCATCGCCGTGCTGGAGCTCAACGGCGGCGTCGCGGCGCGGATCGGCCTAGCGCCGGGCGACAAAGTAAAGGCGGCGTTCTTCAAGCCGTGACCGTAGCCTACAAAAAAGTCCTCACGAGGCGGCCGAAACGAAGGCTACTTCTCGCGAGGTCGTTCTGGTACACTTCCAAACCGCAGGAGATTCGCCTTGCCTTCAGAAAAGCCCTCTCTCTACGACAGACTTGGTGGTGTGTATAGCATTGCGACCGTCGTAGACGACTTCATCGACCGCATCATGGTCGATCCGAGATTGAATGCCAATCCGCAAGTGGACGAAGCGCATCATCATGTTCCGCCCGCCGGATTCAAGTACTTGGTGACCGAAATGGTCTGTTGGGCTACCGGCGGCCCGCAAAAATACTCTGGCAAGTCGATGGCTGATTCTCATCGCGATTTGAAGATCACGCCAGTAGAGTGGGAGGCATTCCTGGACGATTTTCAGCAGACTCTAGGTAAGTTCAACGTGCCCGCTGAGGAGCAGGCTGAGCTGAAGGCCATCGTCGACAGCACGCGGTCGGACATCGTCTTCGAAGTGGCAGCGGGCGCGAGTTCATAACGAATCCGAAAGTGCAGCGCCCATTTCTCGGCGTCGTCTGAACTGAAATCCCTGGATCGAACCCCACGGATCGCGCTCATTTTGCTGCCGCGGTCTTCGGGCCGAGGGCGTCGGCGAGGCTGTCGCGGCGATTGAGGGCGACGAAGTCGTCCATGGGCAGTTTCTCGGCGCCGCGCATGAACGGCTCCCGTCCTCGCGGTCATGTTAGGGCATCCGGCCCGCCTTCGGCAAGAATCGAAGCTTCCCACCGGATGGGAGTCGGGGGGTGCGGACGAAACCCCTTCCCCCTTCTTGCGGGGGAAGGGGCCCCATAGCCCGTCGAAAGACGGGCGTTCTTCGAACGCCCTATGGGGCCGGATAAGGGGGATCGAGCGGAGCGAGATGGCTTTGAATGCACCACACGCATCGGTTGGCGTGCTGTAGCCTTTGGTATATTTCGAAAGTGAGCGGAGCTCCGCGGAGCCATCTCGCTCCGCTCGATCCCCCTCATCCGTCATTGCTTCGCAATGACACCCTGCGCGAAACGCTCTTGCGTTTCCCTCGGCCCCGCGAGGGGGGAAGGGCGCGCCCAGCCTCGCGCGGAAAAAGATCGACATTTCCTTTCTACAAACCGAAACTTATGCTAATTTCAAAATTCTCGTTTTCGGATCACCATGAACACGCTTTCCCAGCCGCCTGTGCGCGAACGGGCGTCCCCCCTAGCTAGCCCCGGCGGGAACGGGCGCGATGGCGGCTGGCATGTGGCGGAAAAAAGGCGAGCATGGCGAAAAAATTTGGAGGTAGGCACTTTGGGTTTTTTCCGCTTGTAACCTATTGAAATACCAGAAAACCGCCAAAGGAATATTTGGAAATCCTTGGACAAAAACACGCTAGATTTGGAAAAGCTTGCAGAAAAGCTTGGGGCCCGCCTTTATTCCGCCGGTTCTCCTACCTTCGCCCCTTCGCCAGCGCCTCGATGACCGCGCTGGCCCGCGGGCCCGCCATCAGCGCCTCGACATCGCTGCCGAGCCGGCGTCGCCAGTTGGGTCGCTCGCGATCGGTGCCCGGCAGGTTGGTCGCGATCGTCTCGCCCGCGAGGTCTTCGAATTGCACGCTGGCGAAGACCGAGCCTGACGAGCCGACGAAGCCGTGGATCGCCGCGGCGAGGACGTCGCTGATCGGGGCCTCGAAGTCGGGGCTCCCGACGGCCTCGCCGGCTCCTCGGAGCTCCTCGACGAGCACGCGCTTCTCTTCGCGGCGCTCCCCGATTGCGCGTTGCGCGGCTTCCAGGGTGAGAAACCCCAGCATCAGGCGCTCGGCGATGTCGGTGCCCTGCCACCAGCCGGCGAGGGTCGGCAGGTCGTGCGTCGAGGCGCAGGCGACCGAAAGTGCGGGGTAGTCGGGCGGCGGAAGGAACTCGAGGCCGCGCCGCTCGAACCACAGCACGCGCATCCCGAGGATATCGGCGCGCGTGAGTTTGCCGCGAAAACCCTCGGGCACGGTGCCGAGGTCTTCGCCGACGATCATGCAGCGGCGACGCTGGCTCTCCAGCGCGACCTGGCCGATCAAATCGTCGGCGGGATAGGCGAGGTAGGCGCCCTCGGCCGGCTTGGCGCCGTCGGGGATGACGAACAGGCGCGTCAGGCCCATCGCGTGATCGATCCGCAGCATGCCGGCGTGGCGCATGTTGGCGCGGTAGAGCGCGGCGAGCCCGAGCCAGCCCTCGCGTGCGCCCACGATCGGATCGGGCGGCGGCAGGCTCCAGTTCTGGCCCTGCGCGGAGAACGGATCGGGCGGCGCGCCAACGCTGGCGCCGACCGCGAGTTCGCCCGCGCGCGACCAGCTCTCCGCGCCGTCGGGTGCGGCGCCGACCGCCAGATCACGATAGAGGCCGATTTCCAGCCCCGCCGCCTCAGCGCCCGCCGCCGCCGCGGCCAATTGCCGATCGGCGAGCCACTGGCAGAACAGCGCGAAGCCGACTTCGTCGGCGTGCTCGGCCGCCGCGACGGCGAGGGCGTTCGCATCGGCGTCGCGCAAGCCGGCGGGCCAGCGGCGCCAATCCTCGCCGCGACGCTCGAGCGAGATCGCCTCGAAGATGGCGAAGCGGCGCAACGCTTCGCCGCCTTCGGCGAGGAAGCCGGCGTGCTCGGCGAAGATGGGATCTCCGGGGCGCCCGGCGCGAGCGCGCTCGAGCGCTCGGAAACGCGCGCGCAGCACGGCGCGCTTGGTTGTCCACACCGCCTCGTAGTCAACGGCGGGCAGAGTGGCGACCGTCGCGAACGACCCGGCCTGCGCAAGGGCAGACTCGAACTCGCTATCGGTCGGCAGGTCTTCTCCCGCGAGAACGTCGATCAGGAACGGATCGAGAAAACGCCGGTCGGAAGGATTGTAGGGGCTCGCGCGGCTGCGATCCGAGGGAAACAGCGCGTGCATCGGGCTGACGCCGAGATAGGCGGCGCCTTTGGCGCCGGCCGCGGCGCCCGCGAGACCGAGGGTCGTGAAATCGCCAATCCCCTGATCGCCCTGCGGTCGCCGCAGCGCATATAGCTGCGCGCTGACGCCGAAGCGGCGCCGCGACGCAGCCTCCGCGCGATAGGCCTTCGGCGGCGCAACGGTCAGCGCGCAGGCGACGCCATTCACGTCCAAGCGATGCCGGCCGATCGGCAGCGACGGCAGACCGAAATCTTGCTCGATGATCTCGCGACCGTCCGCGAGCGTGCGCCGCCTGCCGTCGCTGACCTCGGCGCGCCCGCCGACCGCTTTCCCGTCCTCGGTCGTGAGACGAAATTCGAGCGGCCGCGACGGCGCCGATGGCTCAGAACGAAGCGGGACCTTCATCGCGCCGTCGAGCGCAATCGTCAGCGAATAGGGAAGCCGCCGCGCGGTTTCCTCGGCGAGGCGAGCGAGCGACTCGCGGGCCAGCGCCTGCGTGCGCGCCGGCAACCGCAACGCTTCGAGCAGCGCGAGCTTGGTGGAGGCCGAGACGATCGTCCGCTTGCCCGCGACGTCAAACCATTCCGCAGCGATTCCGGCCGCCTCGGTGAGCGCGTCGATTTCGTGCATGTCGGGCGCGCGGGCGCCGGGACCTTCGCGCGGCGCCGGCGCTTCGGCGAGGATCACCGTCGATCGGGCGGCGACGTCGAGGCGATCGGAGACCGGCGCAAAGGCGTCGACCCGCGAATCGTCGCTGGAGTCGATTGAGATGCGCCAAGTCCGACCCGGGCGGGGCTCCGGCAGCACGGTCCGGACCGCAGCGCCGCGGTTGAAGATCATCGCGACGCGATCGATGTCCGCCGGAACCGGCTTCTCGCCAGGGCTTCCTCCTGCGGCGCCGACTTCGCGCTTCAGGCCGCCGGGCGTCGGCGCCGCGAACACCGCCATCAACGTGTCGCCGGCCGGCGAGTCCCATTGCGCGCCCGACCTCATCGGCCCTTCCGCATCCCGCCACTCGACGTCGGGGACGCCCTGCTCGTCGAACGGCTGCCCTGTCAGCCAGGCCGCGCTCGAAAGGGCGGGGTGGGAGCGCCGCAACGCCGCGATGCGCCCGACGAAGGCGACGAGCGAGGCGTCGGACCTGTCCCAATCGATCCAGGACGTCGCGTTGTCCTGGGCGTAGGCGTTGTTGTTGCCGTTTTGGCTATGGCCGGTTTCCGAGCCCATAGCCAGCATCGGCGTTCCCCGGGCGGCGAACAGCAACGCGATGAGATTGCGCATGTCACGCGCGCGCGTTGCCTTGACGTCGGGATCGTCGCTCGGCCCTTCGACGCCCGCGTTCCAGGAATAGTTGGAATTCGTGCCGTCACGATTGTTTTCGCCGTTCGCCTCGTTGCGCTTATGCGAATAGGAGACGAGATCGGCGAGCGTGAAACCGTCGTGTGCGACAATGAAATTGACGCTCTTGGCCGGGGTGGGCGCGGTCGCGAAAACATCGCGAGAGCCGGCCAGGCGCGTCGCGAGATCGCCGTACAGCCGGGCGTCGCCGCGCCAGAAGCGGCGCGCCGTATCCCGAAAGCGGTCGTTCCATTCGCCCCAGCCGGGGGGAAAGGCGCCGAGCTGATAGCCGCCAGGCCCGAGGTCCCAGGGCTCTGCGATCAACTTGGCTTTCGAGACGATCGGATCCTCTGCGATCGCCAGGAACAGCGGCGCGTGCGGATCGAAGCCCGACACGCGACGGCCGATCGCGGTCGCCAGATCAAAGCGGAAACCGTCGATCCCGCCCCATGTCATCCAGCGCCGCAGCGCGGCGAGCGCCATGTTCACATTGACGGGCCGGTCCAGTGCGAGGCAATTGCCGGTGCCCATGTCGTTGACGTAACGCGAGAGATCCCCCGGGATCAGTCGAAAGTAAGAAGCGTTGTCGAGCCCGCGGAACGACAGCGTCGGCCCGAATTCGTCGCTCTCGCCATTGTGGTTGAGGACGATGTCGAGGATAGCCTCCATGCCCGCCGCATGCAGCGCGTCGGTCGCTCCGCGCACCTCCGCCCAACCGCCGGGCGCCAGGCGAGGATCGGGCGCGCCCAGGATCACGGGATTATAACCCCAGGCATTGGCGAGCCCGAGCGGCGGCAGATGACGCTCGTCGACGAATGCATCGGACGGCATGATCTCGACGCTGGTGACGCCGAGCGCCGCCAAATGCGCGATGACCGCGGGCTGCGCGAGTCCGGCGAAGCGACCGCGCGTGGACTCCGGGATATCCCGCCGCGAGCGGGTGAAGCCGCGCACATTGAGTTCGTACAGAATCGTGCGGTCCCACTCGATGCGCTGTCGGCCCGCCTCGCCCGCCGCCGCCGGCGGCGACGCTATGCATTTGGGAGCGAACGGTCCGCTGTCCGCACCATGCGCGAACATCGAAGGGTGCAGCCGGTACGGGCGATCGATCACGGCCGCATAGGGGTCGGCCAACAGCTTGGAGATGTCGAACCGATGGCCCTGCGAGGGCTGGAAGGGGCCATCGACGCGAAAGCCGTATCGGGTTCCCGCGCGCAAGCCCGCGACCTGGCCGCGATGGACGCCATCGCCGTCGGGCGTCAGCCGCACTCGGTCGGTCTCACGCTCGCCGGCCTGGTCATAAAGGCAGAGATAGGCGGAGCTCGCATGGGCGGAGTAGAGCGCGACGTCGGCGCCGCTCGGCCCGAGAACGATTCCGAGCGACGCGCCGCCTTGCCTTGCGCTCATGGACCCACCTGCGCCGTCAAGCCGCGATAAAGCGCGGCGTAGCGCTTGGCGGGGCCGCGCCAGGAAACGTCGGCGCGCATTCCGTTCAAGCGCAATCGGCGCATCGTCGGCGGGTCGCGATAAAAGGCGAGCGCGCGCGCGAGCGCATCCCGAAACGCGCTCGGCGTCGGGGGGTAGAATTGGATCCCGGTCGCGACGCCCGCGGTCAACGCCGCTTCATTGGCGTCGATGACCGTGTCGGCGAGCCCGCCGACGCGCGCCACTATCGGCGTTGCGCCGTAGCGCAAAGCGCATAATTGCGTCAACCCGCACGGCTCGAAACGCGAGGGGACGACCAGAAAATCGGATCCCGCTTGGACGAGATGCGCGAGCGGTTCGGTATAGCCGAATACGCAGCCGACGGCGCCTTCATAGGCCCGCTGAGCCTCCGCGAAGCCCACCTCGATCGTCGTGTCGCCCGTGCCGAGCACCGCGATCTCGGCGCCTTCTGCGACGAGATAGGGCAGGGAGGCGAGCAGCAGATCGAGCCCCTTCTGGCTGGTCAGGCGCGAGACGACGCCGAACAGCGGCGCGTCGAAACTCGGCGTCAGGCCGAGGCGCTGCTGCAGAACCGTTCGATTGCGCACTCGCATGTCAATGCGAAGCGCGCTGTAGTTCTGCGCCAGGGTCGGGTCGGTGGCCGGGTTCCAGACCACGTCGTCGATGCCGTTTACGATCCCCTCGACCACGGCCGCGCGGGCCACCAGCAGGCCGTCGAGCGCCATCCCGAATTCGGGCGTCATGATCTCGCGGGCGTAGGTCGGCGAGACCGTCGTAATGCGGTCGGCGAGTTGCAGACCGGCTTTTAGAAAGCCGACGCCGCCGAAATACTCGACGCCGTCGATCGTCATCGCGTGCGCGGGCAGTCCGAGCACGTCGAGCATCGAGGCGGGGAAATGTCCCTGGAACGCGATATTGTGGATCGTGAGCACCGTGCCGGGCCGCGCGCCGCCGTCGTAATGGAGATAGGCGGGCGCCAGCGCGCCTTGCCAATCGTGGGCATGGACGACTTCGGGGGCGAAGCCCGCGATCGAGCCCTTGCCGATGTCGGCGCCCACTCGCGCGAGAGCCGCGAAGCGCTGTGCATTGTCGACCCAATCCAGGCCGTTCGGACCGAGATACGGATTGCCGGGCCGATCGAACAGATGAGGCGCATCGATGACGAAGAGATCGAGCCCCTTGCCCTGCGACGCCAGCACTCTCGCCGGCCCGCCGAACAGCTCGGAATAGGCGTACGCCGGCTCGCTCGTCTCGAGGGCGGCCATCACCTGGGGATAGCCGGGAACGAGCGTGCGCATCTCGACGCTCTCGTGCTTCAACGCGCCCGGCAGCGCTCCGGCGACGTCGGCGAGTCCGCCGGTCTTGACCAGGGGAAAGATTTCCGACGCGATCGAGAGAACGCGAAGCGGGTTCATAACCCGAGCTTGTCGATCATCGGCTGGGTGATCAGCGTGACGCCGTTTTCAGTGCGACGGAAGCGCTTGGCGTCGAGCGCGGGGTCCTCGCCAACGACGAGACCGTCGGGAATCCGGACTTCGGCGTCGATGACGACTTTAGTCAGGCTCACATTGCGCCCGACCCGAACGTAGGGAAGAATCACAGCCTCGTGGATTCGTGAGAACGAATGCACGCGCCCGCCGGTGAAAACGAGCGAGCGGGAAATCGACGAACCCGATACGATGCAGCCTCCCGACACCAATGAGGAAAGCGCGACGCCGCGCCGGCCGTCGACGTCATGTACGAACTTGGCCGGCGGGGTGATCTCGCCATAGGTCCAGATCGGCCATGCGCGGTCATAGAGATCGAGGTCGGGAACGACGTCGGTCAGATCGATGTTGGCCGCCCAAAAGGCGTCCACGGTTCCCGCGTCCCGCCAGTAGATCTGTGCCTCCTGGGTCGACACCACGCAAGAGGTCGAGTAGTGATGCGCGACTGCTTTGCCCTTGGCGACGAGGTAGGGAATGATGTCCTTGCCGAAATCGTGCGCGGAGTTGGGATCGGCGGCGTCGCGCCTGAGTTCCTCGATCAGGAATTTCGTGTCGAAGACGTAGATGCCCATGCTGCACAGCGCCGCGTCCAGTTTACCAGGCATATGAGGCGGGTTCTTCGGCTTCTCCAGGAACGACAGGATACGGTTCTTCGTATCGACGTGCATGACGCCGAACCCTTTGGCTTCCTCCAACGGGGCCTCGAGACAGCCGACCGTCACGTCGGCGCCGGACTCGACATGCTGCTGCAGCATCTTTTCGTAGTCCATCTTGTAGACATGGTCGCCCGCCAAGATGACCATAAATTGCGGCGCGTAGCTCTCGATGATGTCGATGTTCTGATAGACCGCGTCGGCCGTGCCCAGATACCACATGGTCTCGGAAACGCGCTGCGAGGCCGGCAGGATGTCGAAGCTCTCGTTGCGCTCCGGACGGAAGAAGTTCCAGCCCCGTTGCAGATGCCGGATCAGGCTGTGCGCTTTATATTGGGTCGCGACGGCGATGCGACGAATGCCCGAGTTGAGCGCGTTCGAGAGAGCGAAATCGATGATTCGCGATTTGCCGCCGAAATAGACGGCGGGCTTGGCTCGCCGGTCGGTCAATTCCATCAGCCGGCTGCCGCGCCCCCCCGCGAGCACATAGGCCATGGCGTGACGCGCGAACGGTGGAGCGGGGGCCGCTTCCTTGGACGCACTCGGCGAACTCATGAACGCTCCTCCCACTAAAAACCGGCTCCCTTGCGCCGATGCTACGTTTCGAAGGGGTCGAACTCTAAAAACAACGTCGCCAACGGCGGCAGCGTCAGCGCCGCCGAGGCCATAAGCCCATGCGCCGGTTGCGGTTCCGCAACGATGGCGCCCATGTTGCCGACGTTGGAGCCGCCGTAGACCGCCGAGTCCGTGTTGAGCGCCTCGCGCCAGCGCCCCGAGGACGGCAGGCCGATCCGATAACCGTATCGGACCTCCGGCGTGAAGTTGCAGACGACCGCGACGGGCCGGTCGGTCTCGGCACCCGCTCGCAGGAAGGCGTACACCGACTGGTTTTCATCGTCGACGACGATCCACCGGAAGCCCTCGGCCTCGCAATCGCGCGCATGCAGCGCCGGCGTCGAGCGATATAAGTGGTTGAGGTCGCGCACGAGCGCCTGCAGACCCTGGTGCGGCCAATGGTCGAGCAGCCACCACGGGAGCGCCTCGTTGGAATTCCATTCGCTGGTCTGGCCGAACTCCTGCCCCATGAACAGCAGCTTCTTGCCGGGATGGCCCCACATGAAGCCATAATAGGCGCGCGTATTGGCGAAGCGCTGCCACTCATCGCCCGGCATCTTGCCGACGACCGAACGTTTGCCATGCACGACCTCGTCGTGCGAGATCGGCAGGATGAAGTTCTCGGTGAAGGCGTAGAGCAGACCAAAGGTCATCTTGTGGTGGCTCCAACGCCGATAGATCGGATCGCTCGACATGTAGTCCAGCGTGTCGTGCATCCAACCCATGTTCCATTTGAAGCCAAAGCCGAGGCCGCCGAAATTCGTCGGGCGGGAGACGCCGGGAAATGCCGTCGATTCCTCGGCAATCGTCACGGCGCCGGGAAACTCGCCGTAGACCGCTTCGTTGGCTCGTCTGAGGAAGGCGATCGCGTCCAGGTTCTCGTTTCCGCCTTGCGCGTTGGGGAGCCATTCTCCAGGCTTACGAGAGTAATCGAGATACAGCATCGAGGCGACCGCATCGACGCGCAAACCGTCGACGTGATAGCGATCGACCCAGTAGAGCGCGCTCGTCAGCAGAAAATTGGCCACTTCCCTGCGACCGAAATCATAGATCGCCGTGTTCCAGTCGGGATGGAAGCCCTTGCGCGGGTCGGCGTGCTCGTAGAGCGGCGCCCCGTCGAAATGGGCCAGGCCGTGGGCATCGACCGGGAAATGGGCGGGGACCCAGTCGAGAATGACGCCCAGGCCTGCCCGGTGGGCGCGATCCACGAAGCGCGCGAATGCGTCAGGCACGCCGAAGCGGCGGGTGGGCGCGAACAGGCCGATCGGCTGATAACCCCATGAATCGTCGAGGGGATGCTCGGTGACGGGCATGAGTTCGAGGTGAGTGAACCCCAAGTCGACGGCATAGGGGATCAATTGTTCCGCGAGTTCGTCGTAAGTCAGGAATCGGCCGCCCTCGCCGCGTCGCCAGGATCCCAGGTGAACCTCGAGAATCGACATCGGCTTGCGGCGCGCTTCGCCCTGACCGCGGTTCACGAGGTAATCGTCGTCATTCCAGGGGTAATCGGTGGTGTAGGCCACCACCGACGCCGTGGAAGGCCGAAGCTCCGCCTCGAAGCCATAGGGGTCGGCCTTCAGCGGCTGCATGATTCCGCTGGCTGAAACGATTTCGTATTTATAGACGACGCCTGCGCCCAGATGCGGAATGAAGATTTCCCACAGACCGCTGTCGATGCGCTTGCGCATCTGGCATCGCCGTCCGTCCCATTCGTTGAAGTCGCCGACGACCGAAACCCGGCGCGCGTGCGGCGCCCAGACCGCGAACACCACGCCGCCCGCGCCTTCATGGACCGTGATTTGTGCGCCCAGCCGCTTGTAGAGTTGCCTGTGGTTGCCCTCGACGAGCAAGTGATCGTCCATCGGACCCAGCGCCGGACCGAAGGCGTAAGCGTCCTCATAGGATGAAACACCGGTGACGCGCGTCGCCTCGATGCGGTAGGTCGGCCGCTCCTTGACGTGCGGCAGCAGCGCCTCGAAGAAGTCCCCTTTGCGCCGCTCGAGCTCCGCGATGGGCACGCCTTCCCGGGTCAAGACCCGAACGCGGATGGCGTCGGGGACGAACGCGCGGATGACCCAGCCGTCCGGGGTCAGATGGGGTCCGAGAATCGCGAACGGATCTTCCTCGCGCGCCGCCGCGATGGCGTCGATGTCTTCCTCCCTTGCATGCCAATTTTCGGCCATGCCGATTTCCTCGTTAAGCAATCGGCCGGAAGGGCGCGTTCCAAATCTCGGTGGCGTATTCGGCGATCGTGCGATCCGACGAGAACCAGCCCGTGTTCGCCGTATTTATGATGCTGGAGCGTAGCCAAGCCTTGCGGTCGCGCCAGGCGGCGTCGACTTTCGTCTGCGTCGCCCAGTAGGCGTCGAAATCGGCGCACACCATGAAATAGTCGTGATGCGTCAGCGTTTCGACGAGGCCCTTATAACGACCGCGATCGTCCGCGGAGAAGACGCCGGAGCCGATCCCGCCGAGCGTTTCGCGCAAGATCGGCGAGGCGGCGATCCGGGCGCTGGAGTCGATGCCATGTCGCCGCGAGGCCTCGACTTCGGCGGCGGTCAGGCCAAAGATGAAGATATTCGGGTCGCCCACGAGATCGCGCAGCTCCACATTGGCGCCATCGAGAGTGCCGATCGTCAGCGCGCCGTTCAGCGCCATCTTCATGTTGCCGGTGCCGGAGGCTTCCATGCCCGCGGTGGAGATCTGCTCGGAGAGATCGACCGCCGGGATGATCATCTCGGCGAGGCTGACGTTATAATTGGGGAGAAAGACGACCTTGAGCTTGCCCCGCACGGTCGGGTCCGCGTTGACCGCGCGCGCCACGTCGATGGCCAGCTTGATGATGAGCTTGGCCTGCTGGTAGCTCGCCGCCGCCTTGCCCGCGAACACTTTTACGCGCGGCGCGAAGTTTGCCGTCGGGTTGGCGCGGATTTCGTTGTAGCGCGCGACGGTCTCGAGAATATTGAGAAGCTGTCGCTTGTATTCGTGGATTCGCTTGATCTGAACGTCGAACAGCGCGTCGGGGTCGACCCGCTGGTTCAAGATCTCGGCGATCTGCTGGGAAAGCACGACCTTGTTGGCGCGACGGGCCATCGCTATCTGTTCCTGCATCGAGGAATCGTCCGCGAATTTCGCCAGTTCCCGCAGCGCATCGGGGTTGCGCAGCGCTTTTTCGCCAACCGCCGCGAGTATGATCTTCGTAAGTTGCGGGTTGCACTCGATCAGCCATCGACGAAACGTGATGCCGTTGGTCTTGTTGGTGATGCGGCCGCGATAGATCGAGTCCAGATCATGAAATACCGTCTCTTTCATCAGAGTGGTGTGCAGAGCCGAAACGCCATTGATCTTGTGCGAGCCAATAAAGGCGAGCGCGCCCATCCGCACGCGGCGGCCGCCATGTTCATCGATCAGGGAGACCGACGCCAGCAGGCCGGCGTCGACCATCCCCTGAGCGCGCGCATTATCGAGATGCTCGGCATTGATGAGATAGATGATCTGCATGTGGCGTGGCAGCAGCCGCTCCATCAGGGCCACGGGCCAGCTCTCGAGCGCTTCGGGCAACAGGGTGTGGTTGGTGTAAGAGAACACCGTCTGCGTGATTTTCCAGGCCTCGTCCCATTCCATCCGGTTCATGTCGACCAGGATGCGCATCATTTCCGCAACCCCGATCGAGGGATGCGTGTCGTTCAGCTGGACGGAGACGTGCTCGCCGAGCGTGCGCACGTCGCGGTGTTGCTTGACGTGGCGTCGGACCAAGTCGAGCAACGAGGCGGAGGCGAAAAAATATTCCTGCCGGAGCCGAAGCTCCTGCCCCGCGGGCGTCGCATCGCTGGGATAAAGGACTTTGGAGATCGCTTCGGCCCGCACCGAATCCGATAGCGCGCCCATGTAGTCGCCGGCGTTGAACGCGTCGAGTTTTATCGGATCGACCGCGCGCGCCGACCAAAGACGAAGCGTATTGACATGTTCCGCGCCCCAGCCCACCACCGGCGTGTCGAAGGCGACGGCTTCCACGGTTTCCCCGGGATGCCAGACATGGCGCATGAAGTCGCCCTCGCCCGGGATCGCCTCGACCCAGCCGCCGAACCCGATGGTGTAGGTAGTTTCGGGCCGCTCGAACTCCCAGGGATTTCCGTGCTGGAGCCAATCCTCCGGCGCTTCCTGCTGCCAACCGTTGCGAATGATCTGACGGAACAGCCCGTTGTCGTAGCGAATGCCGTACCCGTGCGCGGCGATCGACAAGGTCGCCATGCTGTCCATGAAACAGGCCGCCAGGCGGCCCAGGCCGCCATTGCCGAGCGCGGCGTCCGATTCCACCCGGCGCAGCGAGGAGAGATCGACCCCGAGCTGCGACAGCGCGGCCGTCATGGGCTCGACGATTCCGACGTTGGTCATTGCGTCGAACAGCATGCGGCCGACCAGAAACTCGAGGCTCAGGTAATAGACCCGCTTCCGATCCTCGCGATAATTCCGATTGGTCGAATCGATCCAGCGTTCGACGACGATGTCCCGTGTCGCGTGAGCGACAGCGAGAAACCAGTCGCGCTGGCTCGCCGCGACAGGGTCCTTGCTCACGACATAAGTGAGCTTATCCAGGACCGCGGCCTTCAACTCCTCGACGGTTCGGGGCCGGACGGCCCGCACGATGTCGCCGCTGACGACTTCGGCGCTTTCGGTGAGCTGATCCATTTCCGCATCCCTAAGTCATGGCCATGTCACCCGGGGGTCAGGTCCGCCCCAGGCGCCCGCCCAAGCGACGCACCTTGCCGAGGTTCTAGCACGGTTGTGAATCTTCACAATGTTATCTAACGAGACTTTCTGCGGCTGACGTGTCGCGGACCGGTATCGACGTTTGTTCCAAACCAGCGAATTGAGCCATGAAAATCGACGGACGCTCCTATCGGACGCTTTGGCCGACCGGCGACGGCCGCGCGATCGAGGTCATCGACCAGACGTTGTTGCCGCATAGCTTCGCGACGCGCCGGATCGGTGACCTCGCTTCTACGGTTGTTGCGATCAAGACCATGGTCGTACGGGGCGCGCCGCTGATCGGCGTGGTCGCCGCCTTTGGGCTGGCGCTCGCCCTGAGAGAGGCGGCCGACGACGCCTCGCTGGAGCGCGCCCATGGCGCCTTGCTGGCGAGTCGACCGACGGCGGTCAATCTCCGCTGGGCGCTCGACGATGTTCGAGCGCGCGTGGCGCCGCTGGCGCCGCGAGCGCGCGCCGCCGCGGCTTGGGCGCGGGCCGCCGAGATTTGCGACGAGGACGTCGCCCTCAATCGGCGCATCGGCGAAGCCGGACTGCCGCTGATCGAAGCGGCGCATCGCGCGCATAGACGCGTGATCAATGTCTTGACGCATTGCAATGCCGGCTGGCTCGCCACAGTCGATTGGGGCACGGCGACGGCGCCGATCTATCTTGCCCATGACCGCGGCGTGCCGGTACACGTTTTCGTCGACGAAACGCGGCCGCGCAATCAAGGCGCGGCGCTCACCGCCTACGAGCTCGGCCAGCACGGGGTTCCGCATACGCTCATCGCCGACAATGCGGGCGGCCATCTCATGCAACACGGCCAAATCGACCTCTGCATCGTCGGCGCCGACCGCATCACCGCGCGCGGCGACGCCGCCAACAAAATCGGCACCTATCTCAAGGCGTTGGCCGCGCGCGCCAATCGCGTGCCGTTCTACGTCGCCGCCCCGCACACCACGATCGACTGGACTATCGAGAACGGCCTCGATATCGAGATCGAGGAGCGTAGCGCAGACGAGGTCACGCATATCACGGGGCGTCTCGACGACGGCGGGATCGCGCGCGTCGGTCTGGCGCCGCCGGGAACGCGCGCGGTAAATCCCGCGTTCGACGTGACGCCGGCCGAACTGATCGAGGCGTTCATTACCGACCGCGGCCTTTGCCTTCCGACTAAGCCGGCTCTGGCCGCGCTGTTCGAGCGCGACCGGAGCTAGGCCGACCGCTGGCCCCATTTACTTCGCGGGCGCGGTTTCGCCGCCCGGCTGGGACGCCTGGTTGCAGGCCTGGACGCCGGCGACGTTATGCTCGGCATCGTCGACCTGGCGCTGGAGTTCGGTCAATTGCGTCTTGGCGGCGTCACCGGCGTCTTGCGCGGTCTTGACTTGATTCTGCGCGTCGGCGAGCGCCTTTTGCGCCTGCTCCTGCTGCGCCTTGGCCGCGGCGGCGGCCTCTTGAGCCGTTTTGGTCTGATTCTGCAAGTCGGTTAGCGTCGCCTGCGCCTGCTCCTGCTGCGTCTTCGCCGCAGCCGCGGCGTCCTGAGCCATCTTGGTCTGTTTCTGCAAGTCGGCGAGCGCCGCCTGCGCCTGTTCCTGCTGCGTCTTGGCCGCGGCGTCGGCGTCTTGCGCGGTCTTGGCTTGACTCTGCAGGCCGACGAGCGCGGTCTGAGCCTGCTCCTGCTGCGTCTTGGCCGCGGCCGCGGCGTCTTGCGCAGCCTTTTCCTGGCTCTGCAGGTCGGTTAGCGCGGTCTGAGCCTGCTCCTGCTGCATCCTGGCCGCCGCGGCGGCGTCCTGAGCCGCTTTGGCCTGCTTCTGCAGGTTGGCGAGCGCGGTTTGCGCCTCCGTCTGCTGGGTCGTCTGCGCTGAGGTCTGGGTCTGCAATGCAGCCAGCTGATCGGCTGCCGGCTTCAGCTTCGCTTCGACCGCCTGGAGATCCCGCGCCTTGGCGCCGGCCTCTTCCTGCGCGCCGGAAACGGCGAGCTTGGCTTCGTTGACCTGCTTCGTGAGCTCGGCCAGTTCGTTTTGCGCCGAGGCCCGCGCGGAGGCAGCCTCCGTCAAGGCCTTCTGCGCGTCATCCGCCTGCTTCTTCAGGTCGGCGGTCGTTCCCGCGGCTTTCTGCAGATTTTGCAGGTCGGCGGCGAGGCCCTGGCGGGCGACCTCGGCCCGCTTCAACCCGTCGTCCAGTTGCGTGTGAAGGTCGGAATTTTGGGACCAGAGATAGGCGACCAGCAGCCAGCCGACAACCGCTACCGCTGCCAGCGCCAAGGTGAGCGGACGGTTGAACTCGTTACCCGTACTGACTGCCATTGCAAACTCCTCCGAAGATTCGACCCCACGCTTTTCGTGTGCGCGATTTTGCCATATTGAGGCCCAAATGCGAGCGCGCCAAGCCCTAACTGGAAAGTTTCGTCCGGCGCCGCCACGACGCCGGTTTCCCGAGAAGGACAGATTCGCCCGGTTGCATCCTGGCGAGACGTGTCGGGAGTGGACGGCACGGCGGGGGCCGGCCACAATGCCACACGCCCGCGCGGCCCGGCGGCGCGGATTTACGGAGTCGAGCGCCTTGAAATTTTCGTTCCTCAGCCTCGCGCGTCAGGCCCTGCGCGGTCATCAGGATTGGCCCGAGCAATGGCGATCGCCCGATCCAAAGCCCGCTTACGAAGTCGTCATCGTCGGCGCGGGCGGCCACGGGCTCGCGACCGCGTACTATCTGGCCAAGGAGCACGCCGTGCAGAACATCGCCGTCGTCGAGAAAGGCTGGCTGGGGGGCGGCAACACCGGGCGCAACACGACGGTCATACGCTCGAACTATCTCTGGGAAGCCTCCGAAGGCATTTATGGCCACGCGCACCGGATGTGGCCGACCCTTTCGCAAGAGCTCAATTACAATTTGATGTACTCCCCGCGCGGCGTCATGATGCTCGCGCACAACCATCACGAGGAGCAGGCGTTCAAGCGCCACATCTATGCCAATCGGCTCGCCGGCATCGCGAATGAATGGCTCACTCCCGAGCAGGCCAAGCAATTCTGCCCGATCCTCAGCATCGACCCGGGGCTGCGCTATCCCGTGCTCGGAGCGGCTCTGCAACGCAACGGCGGCACGGCGCGTCACGACGCCGTCGCCTGGGGTTACGCGCGAGCGGCGTCGGACAGGGGCGTCGACATCCTCGAAAATTGCCAGGTGACGGCGATCCGCCGCGACGCTTCTGGCGCAGTCAGCGGGATCGAGACGACGCGCGGCCCGATCGCGACGAGGAAGATCGGCGTCGTCGCAGCGGGCCACACCAGCGTAGTGATGGCGATGGCCGGCGTCCGCATGCCGCTGGAATCGTTTCCGCTGCAGGCGCTCGTTTCAGAGCCGCTGAAGCCGATCATGCCGTGCGTGTGTATGTCGAACGCCATCCACGCCTATATGTCGCAGTCGGACAAGGGCGAACTGGTGATCGGCGCGGGGACGGACGCCTACCTATCTTATAGCCAGACCGGCGGTCTGCACATCGCCAGCGCGACGCTGGAGGCGATCTGCGAGTTGTTCCCGGTCCTGTCGCGCGTCAGAATGCTCCGAAACTGGGGCGGAATAGTCGATACGACGCCGGACCGTTCGCCGATTCTCGGCAAGACGCCCGTGCCGGGGCTATTCGTCAATTGCGGCTGGGGCACCGGCGGCTTCAAGGCGACGCCGGGCTCGGGCCACGTGTTCGCGCATCTGCTCGCGACCGGCGAGCCCAACGCGATCGCCGCGCCGTTCGCGCTCGATCGCTTTCGGACCGGCGCGCTGATCAACGAGGCCACCGCTGCGGCGGTCGCGCACTAGAGAAAAACCATGCTGCTGATCCACTGCCCCTATTGCGAAATGGAGCGTCCTGAGGTCGAATTCAAAAACGGGGGACAGGCGCATCTGGCGCGCGCGCCCCAAACGGCGACCGACGAGGAATGGACCGACTTCCTCTTTTTCCGGGACAACCCCAAGGGCGTGATGGCCGAGCGCTGGCGCCACGCGGTCGGCTGTGGGCGTTTCTTCAACTGCCTGCGCGACACCGTGAGCGACAAGATTCTCGCCACCTACAAGGCGGGCGAGCCGCGGCCTTCGTTGCCGTAGCGCTGGCGTTCGTGGCGGCGCAGGCGCAAGAAGTCCGACGCATCGCGCCGGACGAGTTCGCCCCGGTCTATGCCGACCCCAACGCGCCCGCGCACAAGCCGCCGCCTCCGCCGCCCGCGCCGGCAAAGCCCGCGCCAGCGGCCGTCCCGGTGAAGCCGCCGGCGCCCCCGCCGCCGGTGGTTCCGACTCGCGCCAGACCGTTCGGCCCCTGCCAGCCCGCCGCGCCGAATTTCGTCGCCTGCCTCCCTGTCGCCGCCGAACTCGCCGACCGCTCGGTCGAGGACGCGGAGCACGCGACG